>CALFPI010000142.1 GCA_937919035.1 uncultured Gemmatimonadaceae bacterium | reverse complement strand
CCGGTCAAGGATGTGCTGCTGGCTCTCGAGATTCTGCGGCAGCTGGGCGCCAAAGTAGACTTCGACACCGCCACCGAGACGGCGGTGATCGACACGACGAATGTCACGAGCACCGAGATTCCGCCTGAGATGGCCATGCGCATGCGTGCTTCGTTGTTGTTTGTCGGGCCCCTGCTGAGTCGCTTCCGCTCGGTGACCATCGACGAAGTCGGTGGCTGCACGATCGGCGAGCGCAACACCGACTACCACTATCGCGGCTTCGCCCGCATGGGCGCCACCGTCACGGGCACACCCTCTGGCGGGTATATCGTTGGCGCCAAAGACATGCGTGGTGCCAGCGTCTACTGCGACCTGCCGAGCCACACCGGCACGGAAAACCTCATGATGGCTGCCAGTCTCTCCCATGGTGAGACGGTCATCGTCAATGCCGCCTCGGATCCCGAAATCGTCGACTTCGCTGAGTTGCTCGTGAAGATGGGTGCCAAGGTCGAGGGCGTGGGGACTCGCAAGGTGCACATCACCGGCGTTGACAAGCTGCATGGCGCCGAGCACACGGTCATGCATGACCGCCTCGATGCGGGGCTGTTCATCATGGCGGCGGCGATCACCAAAGGCCAGGCAACCCTCAGGGGGGTGCGTCGCGATCACCTCGAGATTTTTGATGCCAAGCTGATGCAGATGGGCGTCGAGATCATCAGTCGTGACGATGTCACCGTGACGGTCAAGGGCCCGGAAAAGCTGTCGCCGATCAACGTCGTGACGACCTACTATCCCGGCATGTCAACGGATCTGCAGCCGGCCCTGACGGCGCTGGCCTGTGTCGCCCACGGTGACAGTTACATCCGCGAAACGGTCTTTGAGGATCGTATGGGTCACGTGAAAAACCTGCGCCAGTTCGGCGCGACGTTGTCCCCTGAAAAGGACCGACTCGTCATCGTCCACGGACCGGCCAAACTCAAGGCAACAAGGGTCAAGGCCAGCGACATCCGCGCCGGCGCCTGCTGCGTACTGGCGGGACTGGCCGCCGAGGGGCGCACGTCGATCTCCAACCTGTACCAACTGGATCGCGGCCATACACGCCTGGAAGAGCGTCTGACGCAATTGGGCGCCCGCCTGGAGCGGCTGTAGGCAGACCCAGGAAGCCGGTTCTTCCATCACAAGGTGCTCTTCGGCGCCAGGCGATGCCTCTCTTGAGGTCTCGCCTGGCGCTGCTTGTTTACGCTCTCCATGTCGGTTACACTGAACGGGCTGACAAGCGCACCAACACAGGAGATATGGTACGAGCATGAAGTTGACGGATGACGTGGTTTATCTGGCCCGAGTACCCATCGACACCAATGTGGACTCCGGCCCACGGTATCGGGAACTGGCACATGCTGCCCTCGACAACCTCGACCTCGACCTGCCTGCCACGGGCAAGATTATGCTCAAGGCAAATGCGACCGTGCTGTTTCCGGCGGAGAAGCGGGTCATCACGCACCCCCATTTTCTCGCCGGCCTGGCGGAGTCATTCATCGGCAAGGGAATATCGGCGTCACGTATTGATGTGGGGGACGGCCAGTCCGGAGAAAATCCCGATGCCGGGCATACCTGGGACAAGAGTGGCTACACCGAAGCCATTGCCGGGACGGGTGCAACGTTGCTGCCCTTCAATGACACCCCGGTGCGTGATATCGAGGTCGCCGGTGGGGTCGTCTTCCAGCGTTATCCGGTCTACACGGCCGTGACCGACTGTGCCTATCTGGTCAACGTGCCTCTGGCCAAGTGTCACAACCTTGGCTGCACGACGCTGAGCATCAAAAATCTCATGGGAATTCTCGGGCGCCCGGAGCGGCACCTGTGCGCCGTGCAGACCTGCGACGAACCGTTGGGTGAAGAGGCGCTGTTTCGCCTGGGTGACTCCGGGTACAGCGTTTTCGAGGAACGGTTCTATCACAAGCTGTGTGATCTGCTGGTGGCCACACGCAGTCTGTCCATGCCGCGTCTCACCGTGGTGGATGGGTTGATCGGTCGCGATGGCACCGCCTTCAACGAGGGCCGGAACTGGCCCCTCGGGTGGTCTGTGGTCGGCACGAATGAGGTCCATGTCGACACCGTTGGCACCTGGCTGATGGGACTGGACCCGGAGGCCACACCCTACCTGCAGTTTGCTGCGGCACGTGAACTGGGCAGCATTCGTATGGCCGACATCGACGTCGTCGATCTGGCGACGGGAGATCTGCTGGACGCGGCCGCTCTGAATGCCGCGCGGCGTTCCGAGCCGCTGATGCCGGTCAGCCGTTGCGAAGGTGGGTACTATGCCCGTTACCGTGCCGATGGCTCGGCCGTGCCCTGGCGCATCGACGACATCAACGTGCAGCGTCGCAAGGATGGTCTCGAGCCAGTACCTGTGGACGTGTTCGCGTCACAGGCGACCGAGTAGACGCCCGTGGCCGACAAGAGTCTCAGCGACCTGCAGGCCGAGGTCGACGAGTGGATTCGCAGCGTCGGCGTCGCCTATTTCTCGGAACTGACCAACACGGCGATCCTCACCGAAGAGGTGGGTGAGGTCGCCCGACTGATGGCCCGGCTCTACGGTGAGCAGAGCTTCAAACAGGGGCATGAGGGCAGTGTTGAAGATCTGGGGGGCGAACTGGCGGATGTCCTGTTTGTCGTGATGTGCCTGGCCAATCAGACCGGCATCGACCTGCAGACCGCCTTCGCCCGGGCGATGGACAAAAAAACCCACCGCGACGCCGAACGGCACGCCAACAACCCCAAGCTGCACTGATGCGCCACCCTCTGCTGGCGGCGATGGTTGCCTTGCTTGTGTGCTTCGGTTGCGACCTGAGTAACTCGGTGGCAGAGCGTCCCCATGGCCCCAGTCGCCTACCCATGGGCGAGATCGTCACCTCCGCATGGCTGCCGGCAGGCATCGAGGAGTTTCGCTTTACGCAACAGGATCAGCAGACCCTCGCCGACCTGGGACTGACGCAGGTGCAGTGGTTGCAGCGGGCGCAGCAGGACGGGCGCTCGGCGGAAGCCCTCGTCATGGAATTCGCCTCGCACCAGGGCATGCAGTTGCCCGTCTACTATGAGCCCCCGGGCTATTCTCCCTACGACAAGCTGCGCAACTGGGCGACCATGGCCAGCGTCAGCGATACATTCGACACAGCCATTCAGGCCCGGACTCAGGCCCTGGTCCAACGCTGGCAATCGGAACCGGCCTTCGCCGGCTATCTCATCGGCCACGAAGACTATCGCTCCGACACCTATGCGGCGCTTGCCCGAACCGTGGCCACGTTGCGCACGGTTGATGGGCAACGGCCGGTGTACGTGGTGGGGGCCATCGGCAGTTATGCGAAAGTTGAGCGGTTCCTGGACGCCCTGTTCATCGATGGGGGCGCCGCCAACATCTTTCAGCACGAGCATTATGTGTTCGCAGCGGATGTGCCCGCCGGCAGCACCGAGGTCCTGCGTCGTCTCCGGCATCTTGTGCAGGGCTACGATCGCATCGCCCGGCACCTGCGCGATCGCACCGGGCGCTGGCACGCCATCATCCAGGCGCATGCCGAAGCGCGGGACGGCACACCTTTCTACCGGCAGCCCACGGCGGCGGAAATCGAAGTGCAGGTCGGCCTGGCCCTGTCCCGCGGCGCCTCGGGTATCGTCTACTTTCTCTATAGCTCCGGTACCGAACAGGTGCGCAATGGTGCAGGTGAGGTGATTCAACTTCGCCAGTACGGGGGTCTGGTGGATGCCGCCGGTGCGCCGACAGCTGCCTGGTCTGCAGTGCGGGCTCTCAATCAGCGCCTGCGCCGGGTGAGCGAGGCCCTGGCGGACCGCGCCTTCCGCGGTGGTTACGAGGCGCGACATGCGCCCGCCGATGAACCCCTTGCGGCCCACGAACAGGACCTCGATCTGGCGTACTATGGTGACGATCGGGGGACAAGCCACGTGCTGATCGTCAATCGACGTACGGACGAGGCCCGGGTGGTCCGGCTGGAGGCCAGAGAGGGGATCGGTTTCATTGATATCGAGACAGGCGCGACGCCTGTGAGTGATCCTGGAGTGTTGACCCTGTCGATGCCGGCAGGGGGATTCCGCTTGCTGGAAATATCCCGATAGAGGTCGATATGGAGCCTGTAGCACGACAGTTGTCGTTCTCGGTCATGGTACTGTTGTCTCTGTGCGGCATGATCGCCTGCGCGCAACCACCACCGCCGGCAGCACCGCCCGTCTTCCGCATCACGCTGTCGCGCGCGGGCGGATTCACCGGCATGGCAACCGGGTACCATCTGCAATCGGATGGAACACTCATCGCCTGGCGTCGGGCCCTGGCACAGGAGGAGCAGGTCAACTGGACGCACAAATATGCGCCGGACGAGGTCCGCCGCTGGGCGGAGGATCTGCAGGGCGCCGTCCACGGTTGGCAGAGCGGCGAGACGGGCAACATGACAACGCGCCTCGAATTTGCTCGGGACGACTCCGTCCGGGCATGGACCTGGGCCGGCACCGGGGCCCCGGCACAGGCACCGAAGGCTGTTGGTGAGTGGTTGCAGGAGTTCGACCGTTTCGCCCGTGAGGCAGCGGCCAAGTGAAGTCACCGACTGTCGTACTGTGGCTGATGGCAGCGGCGCTCTGCTGCTGCGCATCGGCGCAGGCCGACAGTGGCTGGCAACGAAAGTCATCCGGCCGCCGGCCTGGTGCGTCGACCCACACGCAAGCGGACCTGGTGCGCCTGGGCGCCGGGATGGCGCGTCACATGGCCGCACCACGCCCGTCGGCTGCTGCCGCTCGCCGGGCGGCCAACGCGGTGCCCGATTCGTGGCGTCTGCACTGGCGCAGCGATCGCCAGACGCCGGCCTGGCTCCAGACCCAACGGTCCGGCGCCGCACCGATGCCGGCGGCCAAGTCCCTGTCGGTCGTCGCGCCGCGCGCCCCGTCGGCACTGGCGTTGGATGTGCTGCAGGCACACACCGATATCTTCGGCCTGCAAAACCCCCGGGACGAGTTGCGTCACGCCGAAACCGTGCGGGGCGAGGATGGACGTCTGCGGGTGCGCTTCACCCGGCAAGTGGCGGGGGTGGAAGTCTGGGGTGAGGATCTGGTCGTACACCTCGATGCGCAGGGCGAACTGTTCGCCTTCAATGGTGCCTACTCGGCGACGCCATCGACGGCTGTGCCTGCGGCCAGGATCGGTGCCCAGCAGGCGCTGCGTCTGACGCAGCAGGATCTCAGCCAGCACCAGCAACTGCAGACTCTGTCAGCGACGCTCGGACAACTGCTCGACTACTCTGGTCCCACGGCAGAGCTCCGGCTGCAACCCGGGGAGAGTGGTGAGCTGACACCCGTATGGCGGGTGGATATCCGACCCAACCTGCGTGATCACTGGGTCTACACGGTGGATGGGCGCACCGGAGAGATCATGGAGCGCTACAATGCGACGCCGTGGGACAACGCGGCGCTGGCGCCGGCGGTGGATCTGTTGGGGGTGACGCGCCAGCTCAACGTTTTTTCCGTCGCCGATTCTTTTGTGCTGATCGATGGCTCGCGGCCGATGTTTGCCGCCAATCAACCGGACCTGCTGGACAATCCCCTGGGCGCCCTTGTCACACTCACCGCAGGCAATCAGGATCTGACAAGCTCAGCGCAGATCGATCTCGTCATCAGCGCCGACAACACCTGGAGCGATCCGGTCGCCGTGTCGGCCCACACGAATATGGGTTCCGTATTCGACTATTTCCTGCAGGTTCACGGGCGTATGTCGATTGACGGCGTCGGTGGCTCCATGTTCTCCATCGTCCACGTCACCGACGAAGGCGCAGCCATGGATAACGCCTTCTGGAGTGGCACCTTCATCGCCTATGGTGATGGCAGGGTTGCCTTTGACCCGTTGCCGGGTGGGCTCGATGTGGCAGCCCATGAGATGTCACACGGCGTCATTCAACACACGGTCAATCTGGAGTACCGTAACCAGTCCGGCGCCCTCAACGAGTCCTTCGCCGACGTCTTTGCTGTCATGGTCGATCGGGACGACTGGCTGCTCGGCGAGGATGTCGTCAACTCAACGAGGATCTTTGCATCCGGCGCGCTGCGCAATATGGCCGACCCGCACAATGGCGCGACGCCCGGCGGCACCGGCTGGCAGCCGGCCCATATGGACGAGTTCCGTGAACTGCCGCTGGAGACCGACAACGGCGGAGTACACATCAACAGCGGCATTCCGAACCGCGCCTGCTTTCTGCTGGCGGACATCATCGGTCGGCAGAAGACAGAGAAGATCTACTATCACATCCTCGAGGCGCGCCTGATCAATCAACGAAGCAATTTTGTCGACATGCGCAACGCCGCGATTCAGTCGGCGACAGAACTCTACGGCGCCGCCGAGGTCGCTGCAGTGGAGCGGGCTTTCGACACTGTCGGCATCATCGGTGACGAAGGCTACCAGGCGCCGGCGCGACGCGAACGGATCCCGGGGGAGGAGCTGCTGCTGGTAGTCAGCGCCAACACCGGGGATCGTGGCCTCTATCTGGTGCAGCCGGATCTGCAATCCGCGGATGACATCGTGCTGCTGACGTCGACGCCGGTTTTCGATCAGACCGGCAATTCGGTGACGGTATCGGCCGATGGTTCCTACGTGCTGTTCATCGATGCCGCCAACAATCTGCGCGTCATCAATATCGACGGTACGGAGGAAACCGTACTCAGCGATACGCGCGACTGGGCCAGCATCTCTCTGTCACCCGATGGCAGTCAACTGGCGGCAACAACCATCTTCCAGGACGGCACCATCGTCATCCTCGACTTCGAGGCTCCGGCACGCAGTCGGAGCATTCCCCTGACACGACCGACGACGCAGGAAGGTGTGTCGACGAGTGTTGTGCTCTTTGCCGATGCTCTCGACTGGGATCCAGCGGGCGAATTTCTGTTGTACGACGCCTTCAATTCCATTCCCAGAATGTCGGGGGACTCCTTGTCGTTCTGGGATGTGAATCTGCTGGAGCCGGAGAAGGGATTCATCGTGCCACTGTTGCCGCCGCAGGCGGAAGGTGTGCAGCTGGGAAATCCGACGATTGCCCGCACGTCCGGTCGCCTTGTCGTCTTTGATCGTTTCGACAGTCGTGTCGACAGCAATGAAGTGTGGGTCTACGATCTGGTGACGGGTGATGCCGGCGCCATTGTCCGCACGGGGTCCGCCATCGGCTTCCCGACGTTTTCTCCGGATGATGCCGAGTTGGCCTACGAGAGTCGGGACCGATCCGGTCGCACCGGCGTGAGCCGCATCCAGCTGAGTGAAGACCGGCTGCATGCGGTCGGCGAGGGAGAGCCGTTCCTGCTGGGCGCGCAGATCCCGAACTGGTTCGTGATCGCCGATGAGGACCCGAAGACGGCGATCGAAGATGCGTCCGCAGCGGCGCCTGTGACCTTCGAATTGCTGGGGAGTTTTCCGAATCCTTTCAACCCGGCAACAACGATCCGTTTTCAACTGGCTACAGCGGCGTTGACCGACCTCGCTGTCTTCGATGTGCGGGGTGCTCTCGTCGCGCATCTCGTGCAGGGCGAACTCGCCGCCGGGCCACACGCCGTGGTCTGGAGCGGGCTCGATAACGATGGCCGCCCCGCGGCCAGTGGAGTCTACATGGCACGCCTGCGGGTGCGTGAAGGTGACCGGTGGACGCAGAATCTGACACTACGAATGACACTGATCCGTTAGGAAGGACATGGTAGTGACTGAAGGACAGCAGGTTGCAGGTTCCACGGGCGTCGTTGTTGCTGAATCCGCACGGGTTGCACAGGCGGGGGGGCGCATTCTCGAGGAGGGGGGCAACGCCTTCGATGCGGCGGCGGCGGCTTGTCTGGCGTGCAGCATGGTACACCCGGACAAATGCGGTATCGGGGGGTATCTACTGACGGGCGTTGCCATC
>CALFPI010000141.1 GCA_937919035.1 uncultured Gemmatimonadaceae bacterium | reverse complement strand
CGTTGTCTGCACGAAGCCGAAGTCATAAGCCCGTGTGCTCACATGGATCAGCTTGAGATCCTTCTCCATTGGGCCAAAGAGAGGGATGCCAGCGCCGAGGATCATGGGAATGCTCGTTATGGTGATTTCATCAATCAAAGACTCTGCGAGAAAGCCCTGAATTGTGCTTCCCCCATCCACATATACATGCTTCACACCTTGACCCGAGAGGCGCTGAAGAAGCGACCGCGGCGCTTCCGAGGACCAGGACACCGTGTCTGGTAGATGTGATGGGATCGTTACGACCCTATGGCTGAGCACAACAACCGGGGTATCTCCGTAGTGCCACGAACCAAAAGTGAGCACCTGCTCGAAGGTCTTGCGACCCATGACCAATGTGTCGATCGAGTCCATGAACGCCTTGTACCCGCAGTCTTCTCCTGCGGGAACAAGGCCCTGCGCCTCGTTCAGCCAGTCGACTGATCCGTCACGCCGGGCGATGAATCCATCAACACTGGTGCCAACATAAACTGATGCTTTCATGAGTGGTTCTTTCTGCGTATCGATGTTGAGCGGCAGACACGACTCCCGTTCGACCTGGGACCAGCGAACGCGCGGCATCGAGGGATCACCGGTCTCGACACGCGACAGAGCATCGCATCACTGTGACGCTTTCGTGCCGATCAACACGGCCCAGACTTGAAGGAATCCCAAGACATCACGCTCCTGGTATGGCCGCATCCCCGTTGCAGGGCCACCATCAAGCTCCTGCTCCAACGCCTGTTGAATGGTCGCAGTCGTCTGGGGGTCGGTGCCGGTCATGGCAACCCATCGGTGAAAATCGACCGGTATATCTCGCGTATCGACAAGTGTCATCGACAGCCCTGCCTCCTGCATACTGCGGATCACCTGCGTTCGGGTGAGTGCCGTGGTATGTGACGGATCGCGAAGTCTTTCAAGATGGTTGTATCGGTCTCGCAGGGCCTCGTCATCTGGCGACAGCAGATCAATTGCCCCAACCATTTGGCCGGGCTTGCAGACGCGAACCATCTCACCAAGTTGAACCTGAGGGGCTGTGAAGTGATGCAGGGCCAGGCGGCTGACAACCAGATCAAAGCTGTTGTCATCATAGGGAAGCTGTGCCGCATCCCCTTCTTCACAGCGCACATTCTGCAATCCCTTTGTGGCAATCGCGTGTCGTGCCTCATCCAGCATTTCCGGGGTCATATCGAAGGCAATCACATGCTCGACATGCGGGGCGATCGCACAGCTCAAGTGGGCGGTACCCGCCGCCACATCCAGCACTCGAAAGTCACCCTGCAAGGGGAGCGTCTTCACCATCCAGGCTAGATATTCCTGACTTGAGAGCGTCAGCCCCTGCTCGCCAAAGGCCGACGCCTGTTTGGCGAACTCCTGACGGATCCTCTCACTGTGGTCCATCTTCTCGATCCCTTCTTTATGTCTCTTCTGCGTGTATGAGCACGTCAGGTCGCCAGTGCGCACCATAGTTCTCAACAATAGCGCACCCACGCGCCTCTGTTCCTAGACCCACATGCCTTGATACTTCAAACCGGCCCAGTCACTGCTCTGACCCGTCAAATTTCCTCGACTGACCATGGGGTCGATTCACTCCTTTCGGGCCACGAAGACGATGACGCTGTCATCTGCTCGCGCTTCGGCTTCTGTGTAGGCGCCCTGTACTTCAATGTCGACAAAGCCCACGCTTCTCAACATCAACAACATCTCACTCCTGAAGTAGGGCCGAATTTTCAGTGTGTAAGTCTCTTCGGTAACGAGATCGTCGCCCTGCCACGCCAGTCCTCGCATCTCCATTGTCGTCACGAGATCCCACGGATCAAAAGACACAGGTCTGACCATTGTCTTGATCTGCGTGCCATCCTTCAGCGTATTCCGCTTGTCAGGGGGCGGCGGTGGGGGCCACGGCTCCGGAAGTTGCTGCCGAGCATCTTTCTCCAGATAGGGCAGTGCATCGTCAAGATGGCAGTCGAGCGCAACAACCCCTCCAGGCTCCAGAAGGCCGTGATACCGTCGCAACGCCTCCAGATCGTGCTGCCAGGAACCACCTATTCCAAACGAGCCACATACCACGATCGTCCGATACTTGCGCGGCAGGTCCAACTCATGGGATGCTTGCGCAAACAGTCGTGGAACGAGGCCCTCCGCTCTCGCTCGCTCCTCGCAACCTGCCAGCATGTCTGGCGAGATGTCCGTCCCGTCGATGTCCACCCCTGACTTCAGATACGGTACAAGCAGCCTACCGGTTCCACACGCAACGTCCAATACAGGCCCGCCATTTGTCTCGATAATGCTGCGGAAGTATTCAAGTTCTGGTCCACCATCTGTCACGAATTCGGTCCAGTAGCGGGCCATGATTCCATAGTGCCATGTCTCTGCTCTCGATGCCATAGCTGTTACTTCTCGTTGTTCTGGATTCTCCGATATCATCGTCTCGAACTCTCTGATTTGATTGCAGCAGCCAAAGGCTGAATCTCTTCAAGCGTGAATGCCAGGAAGGCGAGCCTCGTGTCCTGCTCGCCTTGTGAGATGGTTGCTGAGCCAGGACGTCTGGCAAGAAACTGCTCGATGAAACTCGCCCAAGGTGGTCCAGAATTCTCTCGAGCCCACTCAGTTGCACGGGTCTTGGAGGCGACTGTTCCGGTTGCCAGCGAATACCGCAACCGACAGAGAGTTTGAATGACAAATGCCTGGGCTTCTGCTCGGCATAGCCATGGCAACCAAGTCGGGTCCTGAACTGCCTGTTGTAGCCATCGACTGACAATCATGGTCGCTGCGGCGCGGGTTGAAATCACCCAGCGCGAGAGAACCGACGAGATAGATGCCCACGAGATCGCTGGCAAAGAGTGCTTGAAGCTGGGAGCGAAAGTGGTCAAGGACGATGTTGACGTCGGCAAACGGTGTGGGAGCTACGCGTTGGTCCACAGGGATGCCTCTCTATCGAACTGGTTCGGCGTGACAGACTCTCTGCCTGGCGCTGGCGGCGTCATCCTGAGTTTCGGCAGCCAATCTCATCTGCTGTCTGCACCAGTACGGGGTCATGCTCCGGACATCGATATCAGGAAGGTTTCCACGTCCGAACGGAAGAGCTTGCGCACCGGATCGAGTTCATCTACCAGGTGACGCATCCGGCTCCATTCCAGTAGAAATGGCTAGGTATGCCGAGCCAGATGCCGGAAGCCGGAAGCCGGAAGCCGAGAAACAACTTCATACGATCGAGCAGGCTTGGGAGATTGTAGCAGGCCGTTTCGAGGTGGACATTGCCATCTGGCGATAGGCCAGCCACCAGGCACCAACGGCAATTCCACTCCGTCACTTCGATACTCAACGGAATTCCCATCGAGTGACTCTCACCTCATGCTGGTTCAGCTACCACCCAGTAATTGGCGGCACCCGCCCTGTAGGTGCTTTCGATCTTGTCGAAGCCCGCTCTCCGGAGACAGGACCGCAACTCTGAGATCCTGAGTGCGCTGAATGTCACGGGATGTGACTCCACGTTCAGGTCGCCAGGGCTCTCGGTGACATGCACTACTTCGATGATGTGGGGATCAGACCATTTCCGCGGAATCGTGGCGTGGTAGATGATTGTGTGATGGCCGTCTGCGTCGTTGTGCGAACGACCGGGCCACCAAGAAGATGACTTGGACCGCAATCACTCCCACGATCGTGTATCAAGATGCAAGTGCCCGCCCCTCAAGGTGACTGCCCGCATCGCCTTCAGTGATTGAATCATTGCAGCCTCACCACGGCAATGGCCAATGGCGTTGCCGCCCTGATCATCTGCTGTTTGAGTTCCATGCCCCAGTCTCCTGTAGGGGGAGCGGTCGAAATGTCTTGTCCGAGACCCATGGGACAATGGTACCAAGTCCGTGCCTCCGACGCATTTGAGCTACGGGTTGGCTGCGGTGAGGTCCGTGGCGCATCGCAGTTAAGAGCCTGACCGGAGAACTGATGCCAAGTTGGGCGGCGACCAGCAGTCCGGCTTTAGGATCTTGCC
>CALFPI010000140.1 GCA_937919035.1 uncultured Gemmatimonadaceae bacterium | reverse complement strand
TGTCCGCCAGCAACCGATCGAAGGTCAGGATCGGATTGCCGTCGTCGAAATCGTAGTAGTCGACGACGAGCCGCTCATCACCGACGCCTTCGATGACGGAACGCGCCATGCGACCGAGCATCTGGGCGTCGCCATCGATGCCAGAAAGCGCTTGCATGTCGATGAACACCGGCAGGATCTCGTCACCCAGACGTCCATCGAGGATCTGGAACATGATCGACGTCTTGCCGCTGCGCCGGGCGCCGGCGAAGAGCAGAACGATGCCGGAGCGTTCCGCCTCTAGACGTCGGGCGACAAAGTCAAAGTCATCTTCGCGGCCAAAGAATGGCTCGCCACCACGAATCGGATTGCCGATGACGTAGGGATTGAAGATCCGTTCGAAATCGCCGGGCGATGGCTCCTGCGGCGTGTCGGCGTCAGATTCAGACATGTTGATCGGAAGATTTCATGTTAGGGGATTGTAAGGCAAGGATCGTGCCCGCGGCAACCTGAAGTCTCGCAGTTTCTCGCAAAATACTGTGGTGGCGTCAGTTACAACATACATCCGAAAGCGATTCCTGGCCGAAACCAGCAGCTGTCCAGTTTCCCGGACAGAGCACCGAAGGCGGCGTCCTGTTCTCCGGACCTGGCCAGCTGCCAGGTCGATCACACGGATGTTTCAGCGCGCAGGCCGTACTTGCGGATCAACTCATACAGGCGACTGCGCGAAATGACCAGGCTCTCGGCGACCCTCGTGTGGTCCCCGGCGAATTGGCGCAAGCGCGCCACCAGCAGGTCGCGCTCGAGGACTTCCCGAGCCTGGCGCAGGCTCATGCCCGCCGATCCGTCAACGACAGGCCCGAGCGTGATGGTCTCCAGGTCCGCATCGGGCAGAGGCTGGCCCTGCAGGCGTGGCCACAGATGCTCAGGCCGAATGGTTGCATCACCAGCTACCGCACAGGCGGCGGCGAGCTGGTTCTCGAGCTCGCGTACGTTGCCGGGCCAGTCATAGGCAGTCAGCAGTTGCAGCGCCTGCGGCGATACCTGGCGATCGCCGAGAAAGAAACGGGCCAGCGGCCCGATATCATCCCGCCGCTCCCGCAGCGGTGGCAATCGAGCCACCAGAACGAACAGCCGGTAGTACAGATCCTGACGGAAGCGGCCGGCGAGGACTTCCGCCTCGAGGTCGCGATTGGTCGCACCGATGACGCGCACATCCACCTGGCGCGTCGCCGTATCCCCCACGCGCCGCACTTCACGTTCCTGTAGAACACGCAGCAGTTTTACCTGTGTCGATGGCGTGGTCTCGGCGATTTCATCCAGCAGCAGCGTACCGCCATGGGCCGCCTCAAACAGGCCCTGACGATCGGCGATGGCGTCGGTGAATGCCCCCTTGCGATGGCCGAAGAGCTCGCTCTCCTGCAGGTGTTCAGCGATCGCGCCGCAGTTGACGACAACGAAAGGTGCCGCCCGGCGGTCGCTATGGTCGTGAATCGTGCGCGCCACCAGTTCCTTGCCGGTACCCGTGTCGCCAAGCAGCAGCACCGTCACGTCGCTGCGAGCGGCACGCTCGATGAAGGAGAAGACCCGGCGCAGTTCCAGCGATCGGCCGACGATGTGCGGGAATGGATCCTGCTCCACACCGACAGGATCCAGACGCAGCACTTGCGATGCAGACGTCAGCACCGGGATTTCGACAGGCGGCGGCGCCGGCGACTCGACGACGGCAGACACGACTGCGGCAGCCAGCAGCCCCCCTTCGGCCAGCATGGCCGCCAGACTGCGGCTGAAGGGACTGAGATACGTCCCCTGGCGCACGACGAGACCCATGCCCTCCAGGCGCCGCAGGGCACTGCGTGCATCGGCAGCGGGTTCGTTGCCGGCCAGGAGACCCAACATCAGCTGGCGCTCGTCCGGCTCCAGGTGCTCCCACAGGTACGCAAGGTGCGCATCGGCCTCTTCGCGGAACCGGCGCTCCACATGGTGAGGGTCATAGCCGCCATTCTCCAGCAGGCACTCGATGCCAGCGCTGCACGCGATCTGCAGAAACAGCGGCAGTGAGCCAGCGAGGGCACGGATGTCTTCGCTGTGTGTCTGCAATGGCATACCGACATCGGCCGACGGTCTGCAGATCAACTGCTCCCCTTCTTCCCACTCCAGGGGCCCCAGCGATACCTGAGAGAAGTTGTTGAAGAAAGGCGATTCCGAAATCTCCTGACTACGACAGAGGGAACGTAGATCGCGACGCGACGCCGTCACGTAGGCAACAGGATAACTGTTGGCCAGCGATCGCAGGAAGCCGAAGAACTCAGCACCGAAGGCATCGCTGCCGATCACGGTCTCGAACTCATCAAACAACCCCACAAGTCGCAGACCGGTGGCGGCAAGCCGCTGCACGCAGGCTTCCAGGTCGGCAAGGTTCGCAACGTCAGGCAACTCGAGACGATCACCAACAGCCTCTGTCAGCTGTCGATGGAACAGTCGGCTGAAACCTGCCAGGTCGAGCTGGCGGTGACCCTGAAAATCGATGTAGACAAAGAGGTACGAAGCGGGTTCGTCGAGATACCGGGAACGGACCTCGTCGCGCGACAGGTGCCAGAGAAAGGAGGACTTGCCGACACGACGCTCGCCGACAACGGACACGGACTGCGGCGTGTCATCGCCGAGGCGCGCCATGGCACGCCCCAACTCGCGTCGACGCCCGCAGAAGCCGTCCACAGAGCGAATCATCGATCGATTCAGATAGGGATTGCGCACCATCAGGACACACCTTGTGGGAGAGGCAGGCCATGGTAATGGACCACAGCCAGAGAGTCAATCAACGCGTCGGTTGCCCAACTCGGCAGGTGATTTCTACGCAAGTTCGGCCGGCGGCACCCACCCGAGGGTAACAAAATCGCGCGCGGTGAAGGCTCGCATCTCCTGCGCCCGGCGAACGGCATCCTCACACTCAGCTGCCAGATCCGCCGGCCGGTAGACGATACCGTCCCGGACGGTGAGAACTGGCTCGATACGGTGCTCGCCCACAAGGACCTCCCCCGCCACGTCGCGGAACTCGAAGGCGCCCCCCTCAGCCACATCGAAAACGGCTACGTCGGCGACGGCGCCGATGGCCAGTGTGCCCAGGTCCGGGCGGCCGATCGCCGCCGCCGGTGCTGCAGTACACTGGCGTACGACCTCCTCCAGGGAGACGCCGAGATTGAGCAGCTTCGACGCGGTCTCGGCGAGGCTGTAGACCGGACCATCGATGTTGTGCGCGTGCAGATCGGTGCTGATCACGTCCGCCGGGAAGTCGTGAGCCAGAGCCTGGCGAGCGACGTCGAAGCGGAACGAACCGCCCCCGTGCCCGACGTCGAACAGGACCCCGCGGGCCCGGGCCTGGCGTGCGGCGGGCTCTATCTCCCCATCTGCACCGACAATACCATCGCCGGTGCCCTGGAAACAATGGGTGACGATGTCTCCCGGTCGAAGTTCGCCAAGCACGTCGGGCAACGGCACACCCACAGCGATATGCACCATGACCGGCGTGTTGGTGTAGCGCCCCGCCTGCATGGCCCGTCGCAGCGGCGCAATGCCATTGGCGCCAACCTGGTGGCCACCCTGGCGCACCTTCACCCCCACACAAACGTCGCGCCAGCGCTCAATGGCGGCGGCCGTACGTTCCGGGTCGAGGTAGCGCATATCGTCACTCTCGCCCAGCGGGCCGTATGTCAGGCCAATCCCGGACACGTGCACAAAAGTCAGCACCCGCGAGCGCGACGGACCGGCGATGTAGTCGATGAAGCCAGGCAGGTTCGCCCAACCCGGACTGCCGGCATCCACGATCGTCGTCACACCCGTCGCCAGACACAACGCGTCGGCACGCACACCCCACGTGGTGGCGCCCGCATAGACGTGGGCATGGATATCGATCCACCCCGGGGTCAGCAAACGCCCACGCAGATCGATGTGTTGGCGGGCCGAACAGACCAGGTTGCGGCCCACCGCCGCGATGCGGCCGTCGCGCACGGCAACATCGACAGCATCGTGCAGGCCCTGCGATGGATCGAGGACGGTGGCTCCCGTGAGCAGGAGATCACAGGAATCGAGCTTGACGTTATGCGGGACAGATTCCGTCATAGTGATCTTCCTCAAAGGATGAATTCTAGACTCGCAAGTGATGGTCGGCCAAGAGATGGAACCGCGTCCACCAGGCTCAGTATCGCAGCAGCCGCCAGGCCGCGGGCGCTGCAGTGACCCGTCGTCACAGGGGTGTGCCAGGAACGATTCATCCGCACTGGCGTCTGTGACTTTGTATGAAACGCGTCCTCGCCATTGTCGCCGTGGTGCTCGCCGCCTGCGGTCTGGATTCATCCACGGGAACATCGCTGTGCAACGATTCCCGCTACCAGGTCGTCACCGTCGGCGGCCTGACAAAGTGCATCGATACCCAGACGGGCACAGCAGCCGAAGCCATCCGTTGCACCTGCAACGAAGAGATCTCCCTGACCGCCGCCCTAAGGTAGCGGCTGCGTCGATGTCCGGGTTTGTGCGGCAAGGCCATGACCGACGCACGCGTGCGACGGCGTCCACCCGCGAATGCCGCACTCTGCCGCTAGTCTGCCTCAGTCTCCACGGGCAGCACGTGGGCAACGAATTCCTCGAATTGATCACCCATGGGTCGGTGTAGGACGAGACGCACGAGCCCCCGGTCCGGCACCCGTCGTGCAAGGTCCGGCTCGAGCAGATGCAGCAGACCGGGGCCTTTGCCAGCCGACGCCGGCACACGCACGAGCCGGTCTTCTATGACCAGCGGTGACCACATCTGCTCCCAGTCGGCGCCGGGCTCCGTCTGTCGTCGTGCCGCCAGCTGAATCTCGACACGCGCTTCTACCACCTCACGGGAGTGATTGCGCAACGTACCGTCCGCCAGAATCAGCTCCCCTGAACCAAAGGTGAGCTCACCAAAATCCATGGCTGCACGGAAATCGCCGCGCGTCCACACGGAGTTCTCACCACCAGCGGTCTTGCGCTCACGCGCCGCATCAAAGGCTATGGTTGTGGCGCCGGTGTTGCCATCGCCATCGATCCCGACGCTCGCCACGAGATCGTCGGCATCCGTCCC
>CALFPI010000139.1 GCA_937919035.1 uncultured Gemmatimonadaceae bacterium | reverse complement strand
GTCGAGAATCTGCCGCAGGTCCGCGATGATCGTCAGTTTCTCCTGCTGGGAGTCAGGCAGGAAGGAGTAGACGCTCTTTACCGACCGTATCGTCGAACTGTCGCCGCGGGCGGCCATCACACGCTCGATCTCGGCGACGACCTCCATGGCCTGCTGTCGATTCTCGGTGAGGACGATGGCAGGTGATCGCGTCTCCTTCAGCTCGTCGGGGATGCTGCCTTTGGGCGCTTCCTCCTCTGAATCGGGACGCAACTGCTTGAAGTCGTATTCGAAGCCGAGCTCATCAAGGTGATAGAGCGAGTAGGCCGTGAGCAGAAACCCGAGAATCAGCGTCAGATGCGGTACCGGATAGCGACCCCGACGTACAAGGTGCTCGGGCACACTCTTCTGCTTGAGTTTGATCAAGCCCAGGCGTTCGGCGAGAACGATGAAGGCCGGGCAGACGATCAACATCGTCACCAGAGAAAACATGATGCCAGTGCCGACGATGAAACCGAACTCACTGAAGCCCTTGAAATCCGAGAACAACAGGGAGAAGAAGGCGACGGCAGTGGTCACGGCTGTCGTCGTCAGAGCGCTGCCCGTATGACACACCGTCTCCACGAGGGCTGGTTCCGTACTTAAGCCCCGACGACGAGCCTCTCGATAGCGGGCAAAAATGTGGATGCCGAAGTCGATACCAAGGCCGAAGAGAATGGCAAACAGGCAAACCGTGATCTGATTGAGATTGCCGATGACAGCCCACGTCAGACCGAAGGTCCATGACAGGCTCATCAACAAGGGCAGGACGATGAACAGTGGTGACAGGACCTGCCTGAAGTAGAGTGAGATGAGAAGAATCACGCCGAGGAACGCATAGAGTGCCGTCGATTGCAGGTCGCGAACCACGACATTGTACTGGTTCGAGGCGTTCTTGAAGCTGCCAGAGAAACTGACTTCGAGACTCGGGTGGAAACGGCTTGGCCCGATTTCGTCGATGGTCTGCCGAATCCCTGACAACAGCTTCTGCGTGAACTTCACATCCGTGATCACCCCCGTGGGATAGACCCGCAGGACCACACCATTGCCCTCTTCCGTCAGATAGTAGTCACGTTCGAAGCCGGTGAGTTCTGCATGGCTGTACTTGGCCTCCAGGTCCGACACGTCAAGGGGGTCCTCCTCATCATCGTCCAAACCAAGATAGAGAGGCGAACGCTTGAGTTTCTCCAGTTCGACCTTGTCGTGAACGCGCTGCTGCACATCCTGCAGATCCGCCAGGTCCATATAGAGCAACCGGTTGCGGCTGAGGAACTCGATCTCCTCTGTCCGACCACGGATGACGGAACTCAGCAGGGGATTGTGCTCGAGTGAATCTGCCAGAGCATTCAGAAACTGGATGCTTGCCGTCAGTTCATCACCCGTGACGATGACCATCAATGGGCCAATACCGCCGACACGCTCCTTGATGCGATTGAGTTCGCGAACGCTGATATATTCGTCGGGCAGCAGGTCTGCTGAATCTGCTTTGATCTTCAGTTGAGTGGCGAAATATCCGGAGCCGACAGACAGCGACAGAGCCACCAGGATGATGCCCAGGTGGTGATGGAAGACATAGTGAACGATACGCTCGTAGTTGATACCCATGATGGCAGCCGGCTCAGCCCGCCTCTTCGAGACTTGCCAGCTGCTGGCGCAGGCGTTCCAGCAATTTCTCATACGAGTTGCGCGATATGAAGCGCGTCCACGCCCGGCGGTTGCCATCTACCGTGCCGGCGCCATCAACGATCAGGTCGTAGATACGCCATTGGCCATCTGCCAGCGGTCGGTAGAGAGAGTAGGAGATGATCTTCGTCTCTTTCTTCACTGGCACTTCGGCGAGCACGACGGCACGACCATCCGCGGCGATCTCTTGGCCTGTGTAGGCGATCCCACCCTCTCGATGATAACGGACGAACATATCCAGGTTCCGTCGTTCGATGATGCCACGATACACCTGGACAAATTCATCACGTTCCTCGTCCGTCCGCGTCTCCCAGATATCCCCGAGGGATTGGCGTGACAGTTCGCGAAAATCAAAGGCCTCGTTGATCAGCGTCCGTACCTGTTCGCGCTCGCCCGTGCTCAGGCTGTCTGTCGGATCCCGCAGGATGATGGCCCGTACGCGGGCATCATGATCCTGGAGAAATTCTGTCGGTGACGCAAAAGTCTGCGTCTGTGTCGCAGCCGCGCTGGCCGTGCCAAGACTGGCGATGGCCAATAGTACGCCGGCGAAAATTTGCCTCATTGTCATGGTGTCATCTCCGAGCCAGTCGGCCCACCGATGGTGGCCGACTTCGCATGGTCTTCACTCATCAATTCCGGGTCCTGATAACATGTGCAGTAGTCCTCTATGCGTCCGGCTTCGAAGGCTTCACGAGTCCAGACGCGCAGATCCGCGTAGTCTGCCGCTGCCAGGGACTCCGTGGAATTGACATCCGTCAGAAGCCCCAGGCCCTGGGTGTGATTCTTTGGTCGGCCACCCCAGGTAGCGCCATAATTCTCCTCAAGATCGACGGTGGCCTGCAGCCACTTCCCGACTCGCTGATCGCCACTCTCGACGACAACGAAGTATGGTCGGGCAATGCGCTCACGTCGGCCCGTGGTCCCCTGCGACAGCGTCGTGCTCCACACATATTTGATATGTCTGGGCATGCCGATCCAGGTTTGCGAGAAGAACACATAGATGCCGGCGGCGCTGTCGTTGGTATGGCCAAAACGCTCATCCCCGCCTGCTGGCAGGCTGTTGGCTCGCCAACACCAGGTCATGATCGGGTACTGGCGGGGGTCCCAGTGGGAGAAGCGCAACAGGAGCACGGAGCCACTAGAATCGTGGGCTGCCAGGTAGGTCTTCTTGTTGATGCTGCGTACCTCGTACGGCTTGTGGTGGCCTTCGTCACGATCGCGCCAGCGCCAGCCGAGAGGCAGTTTTCCGTCTTCTGACGCGGAGAAATCCTCCAACACGACGTAGTCGAGTTGCCGCAACTGGGATTGCAGAACCGCCGGTGAGTAGTGCTCATCCATCGTCTCGCGATACTTGTTGCGGTACCTGCGGCTCAGGGGCTGGTCGACGATTGTCAGGTCTTCCACTCGCCACGTACCATCTTCACGTCGATGCAGGCGGATTTCCATAGCCGGTTTGCCTGTGGATTCGTCCTGCAGCACGACAGTGCCGCGTCTGTCGTCGAATTTCGCCTCGGACACGGATAGGGCGCCGAGGCTGCCCAGATTTCCTGTGAGGTCATCGATCAGGCGCTGGCGCAGGGCCTGCACCACGCGCTCCCGAGCGATGCTGACAAGCTTTCCGTACTCGTCAGTGTCGAGGTGCTCAGCGAAATCGATCAGGGCCTCACCTACGTAATCCTGCAGTACCCGGTTGGCGAAGAGGTCAAGATCCAGGGCTTCATCGACAAGGCGCTGTGCCAACTCGGGGGCTGGAATTCTGCTCCGAAGTTCGTTGTACTCGGCGACCCGTCCCGTCATCCAGCCGTGTCCGGTAGCGGCGTCATCCGCTGCCGCCGCCGTAACGGTGGTCAACGAAACCAGCAGCAGTCGCTGCAGACCGGTCTGCAGGGTCAAGGCGTCTCATCCGTACGCAGGGGGGCGCCGATGACACGCTCGAGTTCGGCGAGAGCGACGTTGTGACGATATATAGCCCGATAGTAGGCTTCTTCTGAGCCGGCGAGTGCTTCGAAGGCGCTGATGAGTTCCTTCACCTGGGACGGGTCGAGCTCAAATTCGTCCCGTGCCAGCTGAACCCATTCACGCACGAGATTGCGCGCCTCAAGTGCGCCGGTGAGTTCTGCTTCGGCCCGGCGGTAGGCACCATGGGCGGAGTCGATTTCCAGACGAATGCCCTGTTGCCCCGAGTGCCGTCGTGCTTCCAGTTGCAGGCGTCTGGCGCGGGCGCGATCGACTTCGGCGTCGAGCATTCCCCATTCAAAGGACTGCCGCAGACCGAGGACCACGGCGCCGTTGAACAGGTTGTAGTCATCCTTAACGAAGGGGCTGTGCTGATCGGTTCGACCCGGTGCCGACGCAAAACGCACACCGCCGGCGAGGAACACCTGCGGCAAGTAGGCACTGCGGGCGGCCGCCTCCTGCGCACCGCGCGCGGCGATGCCGGCGCGCAACTGCTGCCAGTCGGCTCGATGCAGGATGGCCGTCTCGAACAGAATCTCTGCTGATGGCACCTCAGCCTGCACCGGGGTCAGCCAACCTTCGGCCAGAGAGAACGGGGCCTGTTCATCCAATCCCACCTTCCACGCCAGAGCTGCCCGCGCGAGATCGAGTCTGTCGGTGATCTCGCGCTCGCGATCGGACAACTCGATAAGGGCCAGCCGCAGTTTGTATGGTGCACTCAGCGGGATGTCGGGGTCATCAAAGCTGATCTCCGATTCCCACTTCCCAAGTTCGCCCTGCAGACGTCCGGCCAGAGAAGAAAGATCCTGCGCCAGCAGGACACCGTAGTACAGTTCTTTCACCTGCCTGGCTACATCCTGTCGGCTGCCGGCGAGTCCGGCACGTTCGACGTCGACACCGGCACTGGCGGCGGCGCGCAGGTTGGACAACTGCCCAAAGGTGTATAGGGGCTGGATGAACTGCAGTTCGGCACGCACAAAAGGACCCAGAGGGCGAAGGCCTGAGGTATCTGAAGGCGGGTTGAAGATATCACCCTTCGCATCGGGCACGAGGCCGCCAAAACTTTCCAGCCGCAGACGTGGAAGTATGTAGGCGGCACGGGCCACCTGCAGTTGCGCTTTGGCGCCGTCGACACGCGACCGGGCCACGGAGACATCGGTGTTTTGCTCCCAGGCGCGTTCC
>CALFPI010000138.1 GCA_937919035.1 uncultured Gemmatimonadaceae bacterium | reverse complement strand
AGGCGTCGGCCTGATCGCGGTTCTGTCCCTCCGCGGCAGGGCGTGGACGCGGTTTGACGTCGCCCTGGGGGCCATACTCTCCATCGATCCAGTCGTCGCCCACGACGTCATCCTTCCGGGCCCCGATCTGCAACTGGCCGAGCACAGATACTACTACCAGATATTCCAGTTGCTGGCGATCGCCGGATGGCTATGGCAGGCTATGCCCAGGCTGGACCCCGAGGGTCGGAGGCGCCGTTGGGAAGTCCCGGCAGTCGTCGGAGTCTGCGTCATTGAGGCAACTGTGCTGCTTCAACCCGAGTTGAACTACTTCCGGCATCTGCCCCTGGCGAACGGCGATTCGTACGGCGCCTTCGACAATGCCCTGCTGCTGCTCGGGTTGGTGCCCGTTGTTGCTATTGCCATGTGGTTTGTCCGCCGCACCGGTGCCGGCCAGTTGCTGAGACACACCTCGGTTGCGGCGCTGCTGGTTGCGGCGTTCGCGCTTTGCGGCTTCGCCACGCAGCCGTCAAAGTTGCGTGAGTACAACGAGGTAGTTGGTGCCAGCGGCCCCCACATGTACCTGCGGCAACATGCCTCACCTGGTGAGGTGCTCCTGTCAGTACCATGGAATTACATGCTTATCGACTACGCGCCGCTCTACTCTCCCGTGAAGGTGTTCTACAGCCACTATGGACAGCGGTATGCCCCCCGGGGGTTCGCCTGGGACTATCGCCGGTTGTTCCATGCTGCCTTGCTGGCAGGGCTCCTGAATGAACCATCAAGGCCCGTCGAGCGATCCCTCGACTGGAAGCTCAGCCGACTTCGCCTGGACTACGTGCTCGCCAACAAGGGGGCCACTCGCGACACGGCCTGGCAACGCCTTCCACCCGACTCGACACGTAACGGCAGCTCGCTCGTGGATCTGGCAAGAAGCCAACTGGGATCCCATCTCACCGTAGCCTATGAAGACGAGGACTTCATACTCTGGCGTGTCAATCTGGTCTCTCGGGACTCGCAGGGGCGAGCCAATCCGTAGCGTCTCGAAGCGGGTAGCTTGGGTGAACCCGCCAAAGACTCCCAGGTGCCGCCCACTGTGTCCTCGAGCCTGTAGTCGCGTCTGTCTCGTGCCTGCTTCCAGATAAACTGGACCCCATCGCCAGGGCCTGGTCGCCAGCCGTTATAGTTGTGCGAAGAGGCCACTCTGGCCGGCGTTGATGGCGCAATTGTTGAAGAGTAGAAGAAGGCGTCCCGGGCGTGAATGTCGACAACGCCGGGGAAGGGGCCGGGTCCCTTGGGTAGCAACAGGTACGCCGGCACGCGCCAGGCGAGGGTCGGGTGCAGGCCATGCTGCCAGGCTTCGCTGAATTCGGGCAACCAACCGGACGTCATGTTCTTTCCATCTGCCGAAGTGTTTGGCTCTGTTGGGGACCTGCGGGGCATGTTAACAGGGAGGATCGGGTATGAGTCAGCATGAGCAGTGGGAAGTCGTCTCGTATCTGAAGCTGCGGCAACTTGTGGGAGCCCTCGGGATTTTGCTGCCCGCCAGTTGCCTGGCCTTCGGCCTGCTCTATGAGCTGGAGCCGTCCATCAGCGACTACTACGCCACACCCATGCGTAATGTCTTCGTCGGCATTCTATGGGCGATCGGTTTCTTCCTGCTTACCTACCGAGGACACGAACGCAAGGACGACGTCGCCGGCGATCTGTGTTTCGTCTGCGCCCTCGGTGTCGCCCTGTGTCCGAATTCGAGTGACATCCGCTGGGTTCGGGGGCTGCACTTCCTGTTCGCCATGGTGCTTTTCCTCACCTTCGCATATTACTGTCTGAAGCTGTTCACCAAGGGCAAGGGGGAACCGACGCCGCAGAAGCTGAGGCGCAATCGGGTCTACCGGGCCTGCGGCTGGATCATCATCCTCAGCATCATCCTGATCGGCGTCTACATGGTATTTCTGCAGCGGACCTGGCTCGCCTGTCTCAAACCCGTCTTTGTGCTTGAGTCGACGGCACTGTGCGCCTTCGGTTTTTCCTGGTACGTCAAAGGTGAAACGTTGTGGCAGGACGCGGTCCCCGCAGGTCCTGCTCCATGACCCGTTCGGTGGGGCTGCTGCTGGGCCTGGCGTTGCTGAGCGGCTGTGCCCGCTACCAGGGCACCGTTGAGGAGATCTCCTTCGTCACCCACGACGGTGTCCTGTTGCACGGCAGTCTTGTGTTTCCCGCGAACCACGTGGGCACCGTAGCCGTCGTACTGCACGGCGCCGAGGCGGCGACACGCAGCCTGGCCTATCGCATGCACGCCAATGTGCTGCTCAAGCGTGGTGTCGCGGTGCTGCTGTACGACAAGCGCGGCGCGGGTGAATCCGGCGGCGATCACGACACGGCGACCTACGCGGATCTTATCGAGGACGCCCTGTCTGCGATCCGCTGGCTGCGCAGCCGAGCGGATATCGGTGCGTCGAGCATCGGCCTGGTGGGAACCAGCGAATCGGGTTGGTTTACCCCGGAGATCGCCGAACGGGCCGGGGACATGGCCTTTGTCTTCAACAAGGTCGGCTCCTGCCTGACGTGGCGTGAGACCAACGCCTGGGAGATCCACAACGAACTGCTCGCCGCCGGCGTGGATCCGGCGGCTGCGTGGGCGCAGGTTGATGTGTTCCGCGCATTGTGGGCCCACTATATGTCGCCGACAGCCGAGGGCAAAGTGGCGATGGCGACGAGGCTGCAGGCATGGGCGGGGCGCAGCGATACGCGGCTGCCGCCCGAATTGCGTCGAGTGACGGCGGCGTACGTGCAGGATATCAGTTACAGCCCGGAGCCGTATCTGGAGCGTCTGGAAACGCCGACGCTGTATGTGTACGGATCTGACGACGTGCACATCCCCACGGCCTGGTGCGTCGAACGGCTCGCGGCCCTGCAGGCGGCGGGACGTCCGGTGTCGTTTCACATCTTTGCGGGCGAAGGACACGAACTCGGCGGCATCGGCCTGACAGGATATCAGTTCGCTCCAGGTTACGCCGAGATGCTGGGGGATTTCGCGGCGCGCCAAATCCGCTGAAGGGCCGAGGGGCAGCCCAAACTACATTCGCCCACCGCGGATTTCGTTTACGGGCTTGCGCGCTACGCCGCGGATCACTGCTTCGACGTCATCGGCCGCCTTGCCCTGGTGCAGGGCAGCCAGGCCCTCCACCATCATCTGGTAACGGTGGTACGTGTCTTCGATGATGAGCCCCATTTCTGTCTCCACACGCTCCAGCCAGGCGTCGGGCGTGATGCCGCCCGATGGAGGCCTGGCTTCGATGTCAGGACGATACACTGCGCCCAACAGACGCAATGCCAGGCTGAGCAGGCGATCCTGGGCTGCTTCGGCCAACACGGCCAGACCGTGAAACCCCTCGCGGCGACCGACAATCGCGGCACGAACGAAGAAGTCGCGCATCTCATCGTGGCTCAGTTCGCGCCAGGGACCGCGCTGCAGCACTGCCCGCAGGTGTTCGATCTGCGCCGTGGCGATCAGTGCAGGCGACAAGTCCATGGCTTCGGCTGTGGTCATCGATTCTTTGTAGAATACCTCGAGTTTGTAGGCGACGATGCGTGGATTGTCACCACTGATGACGCTGAACAATGCCTCCACAAGCAGGGCCATATACAAACGATGCCGCTGCAACAGGGGCAGCATGCGGGTCTCGAGTATGTCCCTCTGCAAATGGGGCTCGGTGCCGTCGATGATCAAGCGGATGCCCTCGCCGACAAACTCCGTCGCATCACGGGCGATCTCCTCGCAGGCGTTCCAGCCGCGGGCCTGGCGCAGATGGGCGGCGGCGGCCAGCGCTAAAGGCCGGCCGCCAAAGGCTACCGCGTGCCGATGTACGTGTACGGCGGCTGACCCCAGGGCATGGGCCGGCCGCGCGCAATCACGAGCAGCTCGTACCAGTCGTCGCGCTGCAGCTGAACATCGCAGGCGGCGACGGCTTCGGCGATGTGATCGGCGTTGGCTGTGCCGACCAGCGGAATGACGCCGCCGGGCAACTGCATGAGCCACGCCAGCGACAGTTGGGCCGGTGTGACACCGTAGTGCGCGGCGAAAGCGGCCACCTGCGTGGCCACGCCGGCTTCGCGCTGCTGGCGCCAGTCATCACGGGCGAAGGGGAGGAAGCCGGCCAGGGCGCCGCGATGCAGGGGACTCCAGCACAACACGCTCATCTGCTGTTCCAGGCAGACCGAGGTCAGCCCACTTTCCAGCGGTTCAATGTGCAGCAGGCTGAACTGAGTCTGCAGCGTCTCCAGGCGTTCATAGGCCGACAGGGCACGGATCTCGTCGGTGCTGTAGTTGCTGACACCTGCGTGGCGAATCTTGCCCTCGTCCTTGAGTTCCTGCAGGGCGCCGGCAATCTCCGACGGGTGTGTCAGGTAATCGATCCGGTGCGGCTGATAGAGATCGAGATGGTCCATACCGAGGCGCTGCAGCGACGCTTCGCAGCTGCGCTTGAGATACCCGGCCGACAGGTCGTACGCCTTGTGCTCGTAGGCGGGATCCATGCCGGGCTGGACGATGCCGCACTTGCTGGCAACAATGATCTTGTCGCGCGGGATGCCGGCATCGCGCAGTGCGGCGCCCAGGAGTTTTTCCGCTTCGCCATGGCCATAGACGTCGGCCGTATCGAAGAAGTTGACACCCAGTTCAAAGGCGCAGGCCACGGCGCGGGCGCCAGGTTCGGCCACTTTCGGGGTAAGGCTCATGCCGCCGAAGGCGATGGCGGAGACCTGCAGGCCCGTGTCCCCCAGGAGTACGGTTTTCACGTCAGCCTCCTTGGATCGGACCGGTACCAGCTTGTTTTGCAGCGTCTGCGCGACGACGGTCCGTTCCTG
>CALFPI010000137.1 GCA_937919035.1 uncultured Gemmatimonadaceae bacterium | reverse complement strand
CTGCTCAGTAAACTACAGAAGGAAAGTGTCTCACCTCATATTGGCAGATAGGGGAACGAGGCATACGCCGCGTCGAGGTCAGTTCGGTGGAGGGTGGCATCGACATCCGCTTCCCTACAACTGTCGCATCGAGCGTCGGCGGGGCGCTGTACGCCATCACCTTCCGCACGCGCGTCTTTCTGCAGAGTACGACGTTTCGCCTCGACTTTGGGCGGCAGGACCTTGATGGTGTACGGCAGGCGGCCAGCGAGGGTGACGCCACGAATGTCGCCAACGGCCGCAGTCTGTCGGTGGTCTCTGATCTGCAAGGTGTTCCCTTGCTGGGGGAGTTGTCGCTGGTGCCGGCTGTGATCACGCCGAATGGCGATGGCATCAACGATGAACTCACCATCGGACTCTCCGTGTTTCACATCGAGGGCGAGAAGTCGATCCGGGTCGAGATCTTTGATCTGTCCGGACGCCGGGTACGTGATCTGACAAGATTGCAGTCGAACCCCTCCGGTGATCACACCTTCCAGTGGGATGGCCGCGATGAATCCGGCCGCTTGTTGCCGCCTGGCACGTATGCTGTGCGTGTCGCCTTCCTTGCCGATGGTACGCGGGGAACCATTGCCCGGACCCGCATCGTAGGGTTGGTATACTGATGGCCTGCAAAGGGGCGGGGCTGGCGCGATGGCTGTGCCGCAAAACCGGTGTCGTCATACTTGTTGCCCAGCTCGCGTGGCAGCCGATGCCCGCCGTTTCCCAGGGCTCGTACGATCGCAGTCTGCAGGCATCCCGCTCCATCGGTACAGCTCCCGGCTTCGAAATCGACTACGTGGCGCCGCGGTTGCACAAGATCCGTGGCCCGCAGAACCTGCCGGAGACCTGGGCTTCGCAGTGGTACAGTCAGGGCGAGAACTACAGTCTGCAGCCCTATTCGCGCTACGTTGATGCGCGTCTGGAGGGGCCCCTCGTGTACGACGCCTTTGGCAACAGCCTCGGGCGCAACTGGCACGTCTACAGCTGGACGCAGCAGCAGCCGGCGCCGCGCGGCAGTTTCATCGACAAGCGCCGGCGGTTCAACGCTGTCAGCAGTTCGCCCGGGAGTTCGGGGTTCTCCGCCTACGACGGCTTCTTCGGCGCCCTGGTGATTGCCAGTGACGTCAGTGGCGGCGCGTCCTATCGGCTGTCCATCGGTGATCAGATCTACTCCAGCTTCACGCCGCTGACGCTGTACAAGCCGCGCTTCGATGGTGTCCGCCTCGACTACGCGGCCCCGCGCGTTTCGAGTTCGTTGCTGATGTCGCGGCCGAGCGACCCCGATGACTTCGAGCGCACCAATTCGACCACCATGATTGGCGGTCACGTCGAGGTCCAGGCGTTGCCGGGGGCCACCTTTGGTGCGACCTACGTAAACGCGCACAACGTGCTGACACAGATCGAATTTGATGACGGCAATCCGCTGCACGGTACGCTGACGGCGAGCCACAACACCCCTCTCGAGACCATCTGGATACGCGTCCGTGATGATTCCCCCGGCAACGGCACCGAGGGGGTAAAGGTCGCCAGCTTCGATGTCGTGCTGACCGATACCCTGGGGCGGGAGTTCCGCGGCCAGGATATCGGCTTTGCCCCGACGGTCAGCGGTGGGCGCACGGAGGCGGGACGTCTGGTGGCCCAGGACGAGGACGGCATCGTTCTGCAGTACGACCTGAAGGACCTCGATGTCGACGGTGTGGGCACGGGGGGGCTGACGCGGGTGCGGGTCGATGTCTCGGTGGCCAATGACTATCGCGTGGAGATGGCATCCAATCTGCAAACCGACAGCGAGAATTACAATCCGGAGATCGTCTTCCTGACGGTAGCCCGTTCGGCGCGCAACGTGCAGGACAACAACAATACCCGCATTGTCAGTGTGGACTATGGCCTGCCCACGGGAACCGACATTCTCGGTCTCGATGCCAGTATCGTGACCGAGCACCTGTCGGCCCAGGGCGAGGGTGCCCTCAATCGCCGCTTTCGCCGCTACCCGAATCCCTCCGTTGCCGACCACCATGAAGTGACGGATCGGGCCGTCGCCGGATATGCCCAGGTGCTGTGGCAATGGCAGCCGCTGGCGCTCTATGGCGAGGCCTTCTCCACCGACCATGACTATACGACGAACTACTGGTTGACCGATTCTCGCGGGCGTATGACGTTCAAGAATCCCGTTCCACAGGTCTTCGAATTCGTCGACGACGACGACGACTCCGATGCCATGCCTGAGTGGCAGCGGCCCTTTCATGCATCCAACGGCACCGTCTGGCCCGGTTTTGATGAGAACCGAGATTACGTCAACGACCACAATCAGAATCGCAACCTGACCCCGGATTACGAAGAGCCCTTCCTGCGCTACGCTTCCGACCGTCCGGAGTTTCTCTTCGGTTACGATCTGAATCACAACGGCGTCATCGATCGGTTCGAGAACGACAATCTTCCTGACTATCCGTACAAAGCCGATCACCGCGGTTACAACAGCTACGCCACAGTCGATCTCGGTCCCGATACCGAGTGGACGGTGGGCCGGCAGAACATGTGGCTCCTTGCCGCCGATGGCCGCACGCGGTCGTGGTACACCACCCTGCAATGGCAGCCCAGTTCACCACAAGTA
>CALFPI010000136.1 GCA_937919035.1 uncultured Gemmatimonadaceae bacterium | reverse complement strand
CCCACAGAAACGCACCCGCCATCCAGCGAAGGGGCCCTGCAGAGGTTTGAGCGTGTCGGCGCCAGGTTGCGAATCGACGTGGAGCGCATCACCCGGCGCGACTTCGACCGCATTCCGGAGTTTGACGCACTCTTTATCCGTACGACAACAGCGATCGACCATTACACGTATCAGTTTGCGCGCAAGGCCGAACTCGAAGGGTTGGCCGTCATCGATGACACGCAGTCGATCCTGCGCTGCGCCAACAAGGTCTACCTGCATGAATTGCTACAAAGAGAGGGCCTGCCGACGCCGCGCACTGAAACCCTCAACCGTGCCACTTTTGATGAGACGGCGGCCCGGTCCGTCGCCGACAAACTGGGCTACCCCTTGGTGCTCAAAGTGCCGGATGGATCATTTTCACGCGGGGCGATCAAGGCGGGCGACCTCACCCAGTTGCAGCAAGGGGCGGCGACCCTGATGAAGCGTTCGCGCCTGATTCTGGCACAGGAGTATGTCTACACGGAGTTTGACTGGCGTGTGGGCGTGCTTCATGGCCAGGCGTTGTTCGTCTGCCAGTACATGATGAGCCGCAATCACTGGCAAATCATCCGCCACGACGGCGATGGGAGATTCACCGAGGGTGGATTTCGTACGCTCGCCCTGGAGGCGGCGCCCACGGCGGTCATAGACACCGCCGTCCGCGCCGCACGTCTGATCGGCGACGGGTTGTACGGGGTAGATCTCAAAGTGACAGCACAGGGCGTGGTCATCATCGAGATCAATGACAATCCCAACCTCGATCGTGGCGTCGAAGACCAGCTCGCCGGCGACAGTGTCTATGAAGCGATCCTGCGCGAGTTCATGACCCGTATCGACGCAGGCAGCGCCTCGATACCATGAATGAGCAGCTGCAGCCTGTCGCCAGCGGCCGCCGCCGCCGCAGGAGTGCGACTTCGTTCCTCCTTCTGTCCTTGGGCTTGACCGTCATGTTGGCAGCGCCCACAGGCGCCGGTCGCGCCGCCGAAATGCACGTGCTGCACATGGATGCGGACTGGATCCGCCGAGACGACACGGGTTGTGCCGGGGGCTCAGGTATGATCGCAACCGAGCATTCACTGAGTGTCTGGAGCGACTCTTCCGCCGTTCTGTATTGGCAAATTCCCGTGCTCAATTCCGCCCCCTTCGCCGTGAAGGGCCGGCCTCACTGGCGGCGGCGCTGCGAGCGCCCGCCGGTCACCTTCTGGCAGACCCTGCGTGACGCTGACGCCGAGGGTCAGGTCACGTTGGTGGAGGCGCACCGGCTGCCGATGCTGTCCTGGCGCTGGCACATTGCCGAGGAGCAACTGGCTGATTCGGCGAAAGGCGCGATGATCGGCATCGGCGTGACCCTGCAGAAACGAGGCACGACGCAGATTCGCGAACTTGCCTATGTCTGGTACCGCGATGAAGTAGAGGGATCGTGGACGACGGAAGAGCGGACAGTGATCCCGGGCATCTTCAAGATCCGCAATGCCAGGGTTGTCGTTCGTAGTGGGGCGCCGCAGCCGCAATGGTTCACGGAGGAGCGTTCCCTCGACGAGGATATGAACCGCTTCTTTGGCGAACGCGCCGGCAAGGTGCTTCGAGTCCTCGTCAAGGTATATGGAGAGCCAAGCCGGACCTACATCCGTGCCGGGTTTGGCGGTTTTCACCTGGCGCCCGCCGATGCGGCAGCGGCGAACGGTCCGTGAACCGTAGATGGGGCGTGCTGCCAACCGCCGCGTCGAGTTCAGGATCGCGAACTGACAGATTACGGTCCGCTTCGCTGAGCGGATGATGTAAGTATCGTATCCCCGGGTGGCCACAGGGCCACCCGGGGACTTGTTGTAGAGCACCGAGTTCGACCACGGGAGAGTGATCATGGCTGCTGAACCAAAGGCTGGGGGCAGGAGCACACTGCGGCGGTATGGTCCACTCGGCGCGGCGATACTGATCGCTCAGATCACAGTCGCCTGGTTCCTGATCAGGGTTCTGTTGGCACCCGCAGCGCCGGTAAAGGCAGCCGAGGATGAGATGTTGAAACAGACCCTGACGGGACAGGATGTGACGGCACCCGCAAAACAGGAGCGACGGTTACCCTACTACTATGCTCCCGAGCCCCTCCGCAAGCTCGTCGTCAATCCCTCCCGGTCCAATGCCGAGCGTTTCCTCATGACCAGCATCGAACTCGGTTTGAAGGCATATGATCGAGACAAGAAGCCGCCGAAAGATGACATCACCGCCAAGCTCGGCAAAGACGCGGCAATGCTGACAGTCCTCGACAAGTATGCTTCGAAGATGCGGGCCATCTGCATCGAGTCTCTGGGCAAACACAGTATCGACGAGTTTGACCGGCAGGAATTGATCCCGGTGCAGGCGGAGATCCGCCAGCGCATCAATACCGAGGTGTTGCAGCCGGCATTCTCGGGGGACAAGAGCAAGAGGTCCGTCGTCGTCGTTGAGGTGTTGTTCACGGAGATGGTGATCCAGTAGCCAATCGGGAGCATGAAGGCTACTATGCCTGCCAAGAGCGGCAACCCGTCATCTCCTACAGGAGGGAATTGTAATGGAACAGTTCGAACCGGAACCTGTCAACGACTTTGAGACACTGCGGCTGAAAATTTAGTGACGTAT
>CALFPI010000135.1 GCA_937919035.1 uncultured Gemmatimonadaceae bacterium | reverse complement strand
GGATCAGGATCTCGGCCCCATTTGCCGTCAACTGACGGAGGGATTCCGGAAACAACCAGTCGTAACAGATGGCCACGCCGATGTTGCCGATGGGGGTTCGTGCCACCGGGAACAGTTCTTCGTCGTAGTCGGGCAGGTCGTGTGGGCTGGTATGGACCTCCCACGGGATCCAGGGGTTTACTTTGCGATATCGACTCAGGATGCCCTCGGGGCCGATCAGGCACGTGGTATTGAAGACGTGACCCGGCCATTTCGGGTCCTCCTCGAGAAACGTCGCCGTCTGGATATAAACCCCAAGTTCGCGTGCCTTGGCGACGTATCTGTCGGTGTGCTCATTGGGGATCGGCACAGTCAGCTTTGCCTGCAGACCCCGCGCTGTCGGATATATCGGTGCCGCGTGACCGAACTCCGGGAAGGCCAGCAGGCGCACATCCCAGAAAGGGGCGTAGCCCTCGACGGCCATGTCGACCATATCCAGCATGCGAGCCGTATTGCGCCCGATCTGCGTGCGATTTTCCGGGTTGGGCTGATCGACCTGACAGGCGGCAACAGCGTATCGCAGGTTGTCGTCTGTCATGGCCCGGTCGTCGTCTGGAGCCTTTTCGTCTTCCATGCCTTCTTTGGTCCACGCCGCACCTGGATCATCTCGCCAACAACACAGACAGCGATCTCTTCCGGAGTGTCAGCGCCGATGTTGAAGCCGATGGGTGAGAAGACTTCATCAAGGCGGGCCCGGCTGCCACCACGTTGCTGAATTCGCTCCCAGAGGATCAGTTTTTTGCGCTCGCTGCCCAGCATGCCGATGTAACGAGCTGCCGTACCGATCGCATATTCAACAACGATTTCATCATGCACGTGTCCGCGAGTGGCGGCGACAATGTAGGTCTGTTCGTCGATTGAAATACGGGCAAAGACAGCATCAATATCGTCGGCAATGCACGCATCGACGCTCGGATGACGATTGGCATTGGCGAAATACGGGCGATCATCGACAACCACGACATAGAAGCCGGTGTTTTTCGCCAGCTGTGCGATCTGCCCACCCACATGTCCACCGCCGAAAACGTACAACAGCGGCGGCGGCGCAAAGGGCTCGATGAAAACCTCTCCAACTTCATTGACACCAACCGAATGCAGCCGCGCCTGCTCACTGCCGAGGGCTTCGCGGGCCCATTGGGCAACCATCGGATCGACGTCAACGCCCAGAGTGCCGGTACTTTGCTCTGCAGGACCAAAGAGCGCGCGCCCCCCTCCCTGGAGGGACGTCGCCAGGACGCAGGAGCGCCGCTGTTGCCTGGCCTGGTCGATCCCACAGTAGAGTTCGGCTGCCTGTGCGTCGATCCGCTCACTATAGATCCGCACGGTGCCGCCACAGTTCAATCCATGCTCGCCGGCCTGCTTCTCCGTCATCGTGTACGATGTCATCTGTGACCGACCCGTGGATGCGACGTCGCCAGCGACAGCGAGGATCTCGGCTTCGAGACAGCCTCCACCAATCGTGCCCAGCACGCGGCCACCGGCGAGTACGAGCATCTTCGCTCGTTCGCTCATCGGAATTGAGCCACTACTCTCGACCAGAGAGCAGAGTACCGCAGCCTGATCGGAGCCGGCAAGCTCAGCGACAGCGCCGATGACATCATCCATCAGTCGGCAAGCCCTGCCCGCTTGAACTCCCGGGCGTAGTCGGCAGGCGTATCCATATCGTCGAGGATCCGCGCGTCGCGCCAGGCGACTTCGACGGTATCGTCATCGTGACTGCGGGTGACAGCATTGAGGCCCGTTGTTTCGGGGTCGAGAGCGAGGATTTCCTCTCGGTAGCGACGATGAATGAACACCGGATGTCCCCGTCTGCCGTCATACGTTGGAATGACGATCCCCGCGCCGGCTGCGGCGTTGCGCAGAACCGCATCGATCACCGCCGCACGCAACGACGGCTGATCGCCAAGGCAGATGAGGTAACCCTCACACTGCTCCTCGACGGCGCGGATGCCTACCTGTACGGAAGACAACATACCTCGATCAACGTCCGTATTGATGGCGAGGGTGATCTCCTGATCGGCCAGGCTTGCCGCAACCTGCCCCCCCACATGGCCAACGACAACAACAACCTGCTGGACCAGGGGTCCGATGACACGGGTTACGACCTGAATCACCGTGTCCTTGGCGGACAAAACAAGCAACTGCTTGGGTTGGCCCATACGCCGCGACCGGCCCGCAGCCAGCACAATGGCGCTGATGCTACGGGGGTGCGGATCGTTGTCTGCTTCAGGTGTTTTCATCGACGTGGATAGAGGCTACGGGGGGCCGAAGCTGATGTCAACGCGCCGTAGCCTGGCGTCCGGCCAGGTATCCGCTCGACCAGGCCCACTGAAAATTGTATCCGCCGAGATCCCCGTGAACGTCGACCATCTCTCCGGCGAAGTGCAGTCCCGGCACGAGGTAGGATTGCAGCGTGTGCGGATCGATCTCGTCGGTGCGGATGCCACCGATCGTCACTTCTGCATGGGCGAAATCCCGCGGGCCCGTGACCCAGATGGTCCACGCCGTGAGCAGTTGAGCCAGTTCCCAGCGCTGCCGTTTGGTGACGGCGGCAACCAGCATTTCGGCATCAAGGCCAGCCTTGTCGAGCAGTGCCCGGGCGATCTTGGCATGCAACAATCCGGCAAGGCTCAAGGCCAGATTCCGATGGGGGTTACGATCCCATCTTTGCTGCAGAAGTTCACTGGCAGCTTCGGTGGAATGCTCCGGAAGCAAGGCGACGGTCAACTCGAGGGGGCCTGCTTCGCGAAGATGACGAACAACACGCGCGCTCAGGTTGAGTATGGTGAATCCGGAGACACCATACTTGGTGAAGAGCAGATCGTCGGTATCAACAATCGTCGCCTTGCCAGGCTGCGCCTGCACTCGGGCCCAGGCCCGTACGCCCTGCATGCGCCGCACCCACCGGTCGGAACTCTCGAGGGCAACGAGGCCAGGATACAAAGAGGTCCGCGTGTGACCCAGTGCCTCCACGAGGGCCATGCCACTGTCGTCGGCACCGAGCGTTGGCACGCTGACACCACCCGAACTGACGACAACTTGCTCGGCCTCGTGGCGGGCGCCGTCCGACGTACTGACTGTAAACCCACCACTCTCGAGTTGCTGCAATCGATCCACCCGTGCCCCTGTGTGAACCACGACACCGGCTGTGGCAAGACGGTCGACGAGGACATCGACTACGGATCTGGCCTGATCGGACATTGGGAACAAGCGACCCCGCTTCTCCTGTTTCGTCTCGATGCCAAGCTCCGTAAAGAAACGTAGCGTCTCCTGCACAGGAAACGCCATCAGTGCGGGCCGCACGAACCGTGGCTGATTGCCATGGTAGTGTGATGGGTCGTCGCCATCCACGTTGAGCAGATTGCAGCGCCCATTGCCGGAAATAAGAATCTTGCGCCCCAGTTCGGCGCCCCCCTCCAACAGCACAACCTTGCCCCGACCACCTTCAGCGGCCTGAATGGCCGCCATCATGCCTGCGGGGCCGCCGCCAACAACCAGGGTCTGGCCGAACTCCTGCGCCATCGTATATCCGTTTGTTTTTACGTGAT
>CALFPI010000134.1 GCA_937919035.1 uncultured Gemmatimonadaceae bacterium | reverse complement strand
CTGCAGAGTCTCCATCGTCTGCCAGAGATAGTCATCCACCTGCGCCCAGAGGCTGACGAGCCAGCGCTCCCCTTCCCGCCAGGCAACGTGTGATCGCGGTGCGGTGCCGGTGACATCAGCGTGCAGGAAATACCAGGTCTGATCCACACCGATGCCGGCCATGGCCTGCCGAATCGCCAGGCGGTATTCCTCTTCGACGCCGATCCCGAAGTCCCAGGGTGATGTGACCCCCGTCGGTGCCAGACCGACGCGTTGCAGGATCTGCAGGGCATGGCTGATGTAGGGCGTCATCGTCGCCGCCGTCTGCTGTTCGGCCCAGTTGCGTTCGTTGAGTGGCAGCGGCGTCATCCTCTGCAGATCCAGCGCCCGTGCGTGGGTGAGGATCTCCGGTGTAATGTCCATAAAGGGCGTCACCCGGCGGCGGACCAGATCGAGCCAGCGGCTCAGTTGGGCCAGATCACACCCCGGCCATCCCACATCGATCGGACCCAGGGCGGCCGGGTAGGGCAGCACGGAGAACTTGCCGCGAACCTGCCAGCGTTCCACGACATCGATGAACTGCTCGAGGAAGTCCACAGGGATATCCCTGGCGACGGGTTCACCCGTGGACAGCACCGGCTCGTCGGTGTGCTGCGATTCGGCCGCATGCCACCAGTACACGTTGATGAGCGGCGCCGGGTCATCGATGATGATCGTCAGGGGCAGTGGCATGCGGGCACCGAGCATCAGCCGGGCCGTAGCAACTCTGCCGGCAGATCCTCCCAGCCGGCGAGCAGGTCGGGTGTCTTCGTCAGAAAGTCGACGACGGCAGGGTCGGCATCGGTGAAGATCGTCTCGATGATTCGTTCCCCCTTCGACGGATCCGGTGGAAAGGCCAGTTGCTCCCCATCGAGACAGAACTGTGCATCGACACCTGGCTTGTTGCCGCGCGGATCAACACGGATCCACCGGTGCAGTGATTCGAGATAGATGGCATTGAGGCCGTGCAGGCCGAACTCCTCGCCACCCGCCTCGTGCCGGAACCGTTGGTAGACGAGGCCCGCAGGGATGCCCACAGAGCGGCACATGGCAGCCAGCAGGTGGCTCTTGGCAAAGCAGATGCCCGTGCCCTTCTGCAGCACCTCACTGGCAGCACAGGTGACCAGGCGACTCTGGATATCCCACGAATGGGGGATCTCGTCACGGACCCACTCAAACAGGGCTCGCGCCTGGGCCACATCGGTTGATGCATCTCGGGATACGTCCGCCGCGCGGTCAGCGACATGGGGATGATCGCCGTCGATGACAGGCGTCGCCTGCAGGTAGGCACTCAGATCGTCGGTCTCGGGCGTCATATCCTTCCTCGTCGTATGCCGGGTCCTCAACGAAACACTTGTTCGGAAGCCACAATCGCAAGCCTGAGTGTCGTGCATTTGCCGAAACGTCACGTTGAGCCGAGTCGTGCACTCAACGTGACGCTTCAGCAGGCAAGCCGTAGCGCTTCAGCCCAGGTCCGCCAGCACGTCGCCGGGGTGATCGGCTGGCTTCACGGTGTCATACGCCTTGAGGACTCTGCCCTCTGCATCGATCAGATAACTGACGCGGGAGGGATGGGACGCATCCGCCGTGGCGGCACCGTAAGCAATACTCATCACTTTGTCGGTGTCGCATAGCAGATCGTACGGGAAGTCGAACTTCGCCTGGAAGGCCTTGTTGCTTTCGGGCGAGTCGAAGCTGACCCCCAGGATCACGGTGTTACGATCTTTGAACGCTTGGATTCGGTCACGGAATCCTTGGCCTTCAATCGTTCAACCGGGGGTAGAAGCCTTCGGATACCACCACAGCAGCAGCGCCTGTCCCCGGAACTGAGCCAGGGTGACGGTGTCGCCATCCTGATTCAACACCGAGAAACCTGGCGCCGTATCGCCTGGATTGAGCATTGTTGTGCTCTCCTCGAGTCAACGCGTGAATGATGCGCTCGTAAGGTAGCAAGCGGAACTCGTGGAGCACCAGCGACTGCACGCAGACGCTACAGGTACATCCCCGATGCCAGGTTCACCCCCTCCCGTCGCGCCGCGTTGACACGAGTGATCCCGAAACAGCACCTTGCGCGGGACAGTTGTGCCGACAGCCCTTCAGGAGACCATGACTTTGCACAAGATTGACACAGATCGCCACGCACCGGCAGCGAAGCACATCCTGTTCCTTGTCCTGACAGGTCTGCTGCTGGTAGCCCCTGCAAGTGGCCTGGATCTCTTTCGCGATGGCAAGGCGGCCAGCGTGATTCTGCTGCCTCCTGATGCCCATGCCGACGAGCAGCTTGCAGCCCGTGAACTGACCGAACACCTGCAGCAGATGACCGGTGCCGCCCTGTCCACCACATCGGGACCGGCGCCGGCAGGCACCATCCCCATCCGCATCGGTGCAACTCTGGTTCCGGAAGCCAGCGCACGGATTCTGGCCAGCAGTGATGATCCGGCAGCCTATCTGCTCGACATCACCGCCGACGGCATCAGCCTTGCAGGGCTGACGCCCGAGGGCACACTGTTCGCCGCCTATGCGCTGCTCGAGCGCCTTGGCGTGCGCTGGTATATGCCAGGTGTATTGGGCACCGTCATCCCGCTACACCACGATGTTACGCTGCAGCCAGCGAGCGACGTCGTCAGCCCCAGCTTCGCCCACCGGCACCTGCAGGCAGTCTCTCGCGATCTGCCATGGTACCGGCGTATGCGCCTGGGCGGCGACTACTTTCCCGGCGCCCACGGTATTCCGCTGCTGCCGCCGGCGGACTTCACCACCGAGCCCGAACTGTTCGCCCTCGTCGACGGCGAACGCTCCGCACGCCAGCTCTGCCTCAGCCACCCCGAAGTGCTGCGCCGGGCGATCGCCGCCGTGGAAGTGTATTTCACCGAGCACCCGGAAGCCCCCTGGATCGGGCTGGGCCCCAACGATGGCCGCGGCTTCTGTGATGAGGACAAGTGCCGCGCGCTGGATGGTGGCCAGTGGGACCCCTTCGCCGCCGCTGAATCGATGACGGATCGCCACATCTGGTTCTTCAATCAGGTTCTGGCGGGATTGGATGAGCACTTCGCCGACAGACGGATCGCATTCTACGCCTACGCCACGTACAAACTGCCCCCCGTGCGCTGGACGCCGGACCCGCGCATCGTTCCCGCCCTGGCGCCGATCACGCTGTGCCGCATTCACGGGATGAACAACCCCGTCTGCCCGGAACGTTCCTTCTATCGCGAACTGATGCAGGGCTGGGGCAAGGCGGTGCCGGAAGTTTTCGAGCGTGGGTACTACTTCAACCTTGCCGACCCGGCGCTGCCCTTCAGCAAGGTGCACGCCGTTCGTGACGAGATCCCGGCAGCGCTGGCTCTGGGTGTCGCCGGCTGGCGTGTCGAGTGTATGACCTCGTGGGCGGTTGACACGCCAACGCTCTACGTGGCAGCCCAGTTGATGTGGGACACATCGATCGACGTCGACGAACTGCTGGCTGAGTTCCACACGGGATTCTTCGGCCCCGCCGCCCCGGCCATGGGTGCCTACCTGGATGACGTGGACGACGCCTTCGCCCGGGGCGACTGCCACACGGGTGGCAGTCA
>CALFPI010000133.1 GCA_937919035.1 uncultured Gemmatimonadaceae bacterium | reverse complement strand
CGTTGGAAATGCAGTGTACCATCAATGGGGTCGAGAATTACGACATAGTCTGAATCGTTGCCGGCGAAGGCACGACGCATGGGAGTGCTCTCCTCGGCGATGCAACGGATATGGGGAAACTGAGCATGGACCGTGCCGAGGATGAGTTCCTGGAAGGCGGCATCAAGTACAGTGAGTACGCTGGAGGCCTGCTGCGCCTGCTGACCTGAAAGGCTGCGGTCCGCCTTCTTGCCAACGTCGGCGACTTCGCCATAGAACACACGGGAGGCGGCAGCGCACTGGCGCACGACGGGCACAACGGCGTCGAGGAAGTGTTGTGGGTTGATGAGTGCAGTCATAGGTGAGCCATAGCGTAAGAAGAATTGTGTTGACGGTCTCGTCGCGACACCGTTACCATCGCAGAAGGTGCCGATTTTCGCGGACAGTTACCAGCAAGGCCATCGTGGGCAAAGATCGAGTTCAGCGTCTCATCCAGATTATCAACAAGATCCCCCTCTTCGGCAGCCTCGGGCCGTCGCAGGTGCAAGCGGTCCTGGGCGCCTGCTCGCCAAAGCGGTTCGAAGAAGGCGATGTTCTCTGTGCCGCCGGAACCCCGGGGGACGAACTTTTCATCCTGCTTACCGGACAAGCCGGCGTCTACGCCGACGATAGCACGGAACTGGCGGACATCAGCCCCATCGCCACCATCGGCGAGCTGAGCATCGCCACGCGGCAGATGCGGACCTCTACGGTCAGGGCCAAACAGGTGTGCAACGCTCTACAGATCAAGCGCGTGGCTCTCGATGTGGCCTTGAAGAACGACGCAGAGGCGCAGGCCAAGATCCTGCGCAACGTCATTGAGATCCTGGCAAAACGCATGGACGCCGATGTTGGTCGCCGGCGCAAGGACATGATCGAAAAGCTGCAGTTGCAGGAAGCGACAGCCCAGGCGCAATTGCGTGTCGACCTGGCTCTGGGCCTCCTCGCTCGCAAAAGTGGTATGCCCCTGGACGAGGCCCGCAAGTTGCTGGATGCGGAGTTGAGCGCCAGTGACACGGACCGACGGGTTCTCATCGTCGACGACGAGGACCACGTCCGCAAGATGCTGACCAAACTGCTCTCCAACTATGATGTTGTTGCCGTGGGCTCGGGTGCCGAAGCGATCGAGGCAGCGATGGAATCCAGGCCCGATCTCGTCATCACGGACATAAAAATGCCCGACATGGATGGCTTCGCCCTGCTGGGCAAACTGCGCGAGTTCCATCCGGATCTGCCGGTCCTGGCCCTCTCGGGCATCGTTAACGATGAGGACATCCGCGAGTACGATTTTGCTGGCTTTCTCGCCAAACCAATGGACATGGCACAGTTCAAAAGTGTCGTCGCCTCAGCCCTTGCCGGAGCCGGCACTACCTGACATGCCCACGCGGCATGTACCGTGGTAACAACAAGGGCCCCGGAGCGTGCAGCGCTTCGGGGCCCTTGTTTGTGATCAACAGGTCTTTTTCCGTGCCGTGCGTCAGCCGGCAGCCTCGCTGAAGCCGGCGTTCTTACGCAGAATGGCGGCCATGACCCTGTCGGGGCTCATGGGCAGATCAAAGAGCCGCTCACCGATGGCATCATTGATGGCATTCGCAACAGCCGCCATCGGGGGTACGAGGGGCACCTCACCGACGCCGCGGATGCCATGGGGGCTCGCCGGATTCGGCACTTCGACAAGGATCGTCTCGATCATGGGCAGATCCAGAGCCGTCGGCATGCGATAGTCGAGGAATGTGGGGTTGGCCATGCCACCATCTGCGTTGTAGAAGTAGCCCTCCATCAGTGCCCAGCCAATGCCCTGGACGGCACCGCCCTGAATCTGACCTTCCACGTAGCTCGGATGGATCGCCTTGCCAACGTCCTGCACGGCAGTGTAGCGCAGTATCTGCACTTTGCCGGTATCGGGATCGACGGCGACATCGACGATGTGTGTGCCGAAGGCATTGCCGGCGCCTGAGGCGCTGATCGAACCGGTACCCTCAATGGGTCCGCCTGTGGAGCCCTGCTGCGCGGCAACTTCAGCGAAGGTCAGCCTCTTTGTGGCATCGGAACGTGAGACGAATTGTCCGCCTTCGACCCATTCAACGTCCCCTTCGGCCACCTCAAGCTGTTTGGCAGCTCTGGCGACCATCTTTGCTTTCGTGTCCTCCGCGGCAAGGTAGCAGGCGTGACCCGTGGCGTAGGTTACGCGACTGCCGCCGGTGCCGTCATGATAGCCGATCGAATCGGTATCGACGACGGCGGGCTTTACCTGGTCGACACTGAGCCCCAGGGTTTCGGCGACGATCATCGCCATAGCCGCCCGGGAGCCACCGATATCAGCCGAGCCCTCTTCGAGACTGACCGTGCCGTCTGATTGCACATGGATGTTGGCAGCCGACTGACCGCCGCCGTTGAACCAGAAGCCGCTGGCGACACCGCGACCGACAAGCTCGCCTGCCGGCTTGGCACTGCGGTAGTGCTCTGAATTGCGCGCCGCATCAACGGTCTGTTCACAACCAATCTGCTTGTACACGGTGCCATCGGCGCGACGTGTACCCTCGCGGGCCGAGTTCTGCCGGCGAACCTGCAGCGGATCCATGCCGATGCGACGAGACAGTTCATCAACGATGGATTCGGAAGCGTGCGCCGCATTCGGTGCGCCCGGAGCACGGTACGCCGTCGATTTCGGCTTGTTGACGACGACGTCGTAGGCATCGATGCGCACGTTCGGGATGTTATACGGGCCGAAAATGCAGGCGGCGCCAGCACCCACGGCGGAGCCCGGGAAGGCGCCAGCCTCGTAGGCCAGGTAGGCCTGGGCAGCGACGATCGTACCGTCACGCTTGATGCCCATCTTGCACTTGATGTAACCGCCGGGAGCCGGGCCTGAGCCCTGGAAGACCTCGGCGCGGCTCATGATCATCTTTACCGGGTGACCGGTTTTGTGTGACATGACGGCCGCTGCAGGCTCCATGTAGATCGGGAACTTGCCGCCGAAGCCGCCGCCAATCTCGCAGGGGATGACTTTGACCTTGCCGATGGGGACCTGCAGCACCTCGGAGACCTGTTCGCGGATCTGGAATGCGCCCTGCGTGCTGACCCAGACTGTGATGGAGCCGTCGCGCTTCCACAGGACGGTCGTGTTGTGCGGTTCGATATAGCCCTGATGCACGGTGGCCGTGCGGAATTCGTGTTCGACGATCTCGTCGGCCTCTGCGAAGCCAGCCTCGATATCGCCCATTTCCTGCCGGTTGTGGCTGGATATGTTGCTCTTTCTGTCGGTCTTCTCACCCAGTTCGCGCGTCGTGCGGTTCTCGTCCAGCAAGGGGGCATCGTCCTTCATCGCATCAAGGACGTCCACGACATGGGGCAGGACCTCATACTCAACTTCGATCAGTTCGAGGGCTTCTTCGGCGATATGCGGACTGATGGCGGCGACGGCCGCCACTGCATGACCCTTGTAGAGCACTTTGCCGGAGGCCAGTGAGTTGGCGGCGATCTCACGGATGTTGACGCGGGTTTCGCCAATCTCTGACAGCTTGTCGACAGTTTCCACGAGATCCTCTGCCGTTGCCACCGCGCGTACGCCC
>CALFPI010000132.1 GCA_937919035.1 uncultured Gemmatimonadaceae bacterium | reverse complement strand
TCAACGACTCGGCCCGGCCGGTCAACACGCCGTGCTTCGGCTGCCCCGCCTTCAACACCCGCAGGCCACCAACAAGCACCGTCATTTCGGGCGCCGTCAGCGTCAGCATGTGGGCGCGATCCACCAGCAGTTCCGCCACCGGACCGCGAGCGCCTTCGCCGACGTAGTTGCGGAAGCCGTCGGCCTTCGGTTCGAGCACGGCGAAGGACTCCACGTCGGTCTGATCCTGTGACGCGTCCGTGCGCCCCGGCGTGAAGGGCACCTGTACATCCTGCCCGGCCTTGTTCGCCGCCTGCTCGATGGCGGCGCATCCACCCAGGACGATCAGGTCCGCGAGGGACACCTTCTTGCCGCCCTTGTCGAAGGCGCCCTGAATCTTCTCCAATGCCTTCAACACCTTGCCCAGGTCGGCGGGGTTGTTGGCGGCCCAGTCTTTCTGCGGCGCCAGGCGAATGCGCGCGCCATTGGCGCCGCCACGCTTGTCTGTGCCGCGGAACGTCGCCGCCGAAGCCCAGGCGGCCGACACCAGCTGGGCCACGCTCAGACCGGCGCCGAGAATCTGCTTCTTGAGTTCGGCAATGTCCTTCTCGTCGATCAGTTTGTGATCGACAGTGGGGACCGGGTCCTGCCACAGCAACGACTCCGTCGGCACCTCGGGCCCGAGATAGCGTGTGGTGGGTCCCATATCGCGGTGCGTCAGCTTGAACCAGGCCCTGGCAAAGGCATCGGCGAACTCGTCCGGGTTCTTGAGAAATCTGCGCGAGATCTTCTCGTAGGCCGGATCCATGCGCAGCGCCAGGTCGGTTGTGAGCATGATGGGCAGGTGCTTTTTCGACGGATCATGTGCATCCGGCACGGTTGCGGCGCTGGGATCCGTTGGAATCCACTGCTGCGCTCCTGCCGGGCTCTTGGTCAGGTCCCAGTCGTAAGCGAACAGGGTCTCGAAGAAGCTGTTGTCCCACGTGATCGGCGTCGGTGTCCAGGCACCCTCGAGTCCGCTGGTGATCGTGTCGCCACCCTTGCCGGTACCGAAGCTGCTCTTCCAGCCAAGGCCCTGTTGCTCGAGGCTGGCACCCTCGGGCTCGGCACCCACGTGTGTCGCCGGTCCGGCGCCATGGGTCTTGCCGAAGGTGTGGCCGCCAGCGATGAGAGCGACGGTCTCTTCGTCGTTCATCGCCATGCGCTTGAAGGTTTCACGTATGTCCCGCGCCGCCTTGAGCGCACTCGGTTCACCGTTCGGTCCCTCGGGATTGACGTAGATCAACCCCATCTGCACCGCGCCGAGAGGCTTGTCGAGTTCGCGATCGCCGCTGTAGCGCTCGTCTCCGAGCCACTCCGCCTCAGCGCCCCAGTTCACATCCTCCTCGGGTTCCCAGACATCCTCACGACCGCCGCCGAAACCGAAGGTCTTCAGACCCATGGACTCGAGGGCGACGTTGCCCGTCAGCACCATGAGGTCCGCCCAGGAGATCTTGCGGCCGTACTTCTGCTTGAGGGGCCACAGCAGGCGGCGCGCCTTGTCGAGATTGGCGTTGTCGGGCCAGCTGTTGAGCGGGGCAAAACGCAACTGACCGGCACCGGCACCACCGCGGCCATCACCGATGCGGTACGTGCCGGCAGCGTGCCACGCCATACGGATGAAGAGCGGCCCGTAGTGACCGTAGTCTGCGGGCCACCAGTCCTGCGATGTTGTCATCACCGCCTCGATGTCCTTCTTCACGACATCGAGGTCGAGACTGCCGAACTCCTTGGCGTAGTCAAAGTCGTCGCCCATGGGATCGGACAGCGACGAGTTCTGATGCAGAATCTTCAGGTTCAATTGATTCGGCCACCAGTCCTTGTTGGACCTGGCACCGACATTCGTATTTGCGCCCGACATGGGGCATTTGCTTGCGCCGTTTTCTGACACGTCAGTCCTCCTGATGTTTGATACTGGAAGTTCGTGTGGAGATGTTCGCCTCAGTCGCCGGGAGCAGAAGCAGTCGCCGTAACACACGCGGGACAGCGCCCCCAGTAGATCACCTCCGCTTCATCGATCTCGTAGCCCGAGTCCTTCGCCGCCGTCAGGCAGGGCCTGTAACCGACGGCACAGTCGACGTCGACCGTCTTGCCACAGGCCCGGCAGATCAGGTGATGATGGTTGTCATCCACCCGGTCCTCGAAACGAGCCGGAGAGCCGGCGGGCTGGATGCGACGGATCAGGCCTTTGTCGGCCAGGATTCCGAGAGCATCGTAAACCGCCTGGCGCGAAATGGTGCCGATTTCAGCGCGGACGACTTCGGCAACATCGTCTGCCGTGCCGTGCGGTCGCCCCGATACGGCTCGCGAGACAGCCAGACGCTGCGCCGTGACCTGCAGACCGTGACTGCGAAGAAGACTGGCTGCATCGGTGGGTCGTTGACTGGACATGCGGTAGAGTATGGCCTGAAGTATGGACCGAGTCAAGCATTTGACTTGGTCGATACAAAATTGCCCGGCAGAGCAGATCAGCGCTCCCGGGCCAGGCGGTAACGGATCTCGAGACCCGGGCCCGCGCCGTGGTCGAAGTCTCCACCGATGTCGCCCCGACCAACTTTGATAGCCCCTTTGTATTCGGCGATCGACACCTGTGCCGCCGTTATGTAAATCCGACCACCTTCGCCGGCCTGCCAGACAAAGGACTCTACGAAAACAACGACATGATTGTTGTCGGACTGACAATGTTGTGGTCGAAATAGTATTAACTAACTGATTATACATCAGTTACACGACCAACAACCATGTGAGCGGCAATATCGTTGTCAATTTCTTCGTTACGGGACAGCGGTCTTCTCCATCTTACAGATACTCTTCTTACGTACTGTTTATACAGACACTTACGTACACATATCGCATACGGATTGGGTGTACGGGAGTGGGTGGCACGCCCGTTGCAATAGAGTCGCTGTCCACTACTCACACGCCCTGTAAGGAGCGCCACCATGAACACTCGCAATCGTCACGGCGTCAGAGACATGTTCCTCGTCCACGGCATCATCGTTGGTCTGGTCTCATTCATCTTCGTCCGCGTCGTCGCCGTCGAGATCGCTGGCAAGTTCATCTGAGTGGTGATTGCCTTGGTTCCACTGTGGGGGGCGGCCTACTATTGAACGACCCGACTTTGCCCATCCCCGCTCTCCGTCTGGGAAAATGTCCATGAACCGCCAGTACCACCGGCTGCAGGCTAAGCGTCTGCCATGTGTCCTGCCGCTGATGATGGCCGTGGCCGTGTCATGGTTCGGCGCCTCATCCGCGGTCGCCCACAATGGCAAACTCGCCGTCGCGCGCCCGCTGGAGGGCATCGTCGTCGACGGGGATCTCAGCGACTGGCCCGCAGACGTGCGCAGCTACCAACTCACCAATCATCTGACGTCGGACCAGCCGGACAGTCTCGATGTGTCTGCATCGGTTCGATTCGCCCACGATCCGGCG
>CALFPI010000131.1 GCA_937919035.1 uncultured Gemmatimonadaceae bacterium | reverse complement strand
CATCGCTCTCAAGAATTACAACGGTCAATGCGTCAACTACCCTAACACTGGGGGTACTTGGCTTCTGCGTCACGGTAGACAGGTTCAAAATCACCGCCCTGCTGTTCCACATTCCAACCATCAACCGTCCGCGCCAGAGCGTCGATCCGCGCTGCCAGCATCTTCCGAGTATCGCGATGGAAAGGGGCCAGCAGTGGGGGGGGGCTGGATGGTGTCGAGTTCGTCGAATACGGCCTGAAAGGCAGGGCGCACGGCCTCGGCCTTTGCTGCGAGATTGCGTCCCGTCCCGCGGCGGTCGGCCGCCCCTGTTCGCGAGCTGGCGAGAGCTGCCTCGTACTCCTGTTGCAGCTCGCCGATACGAATGATGTACGGATTGATGGCATCGAGATAGCCTGTAACGTCAGCAATGGAGCCGTAGGCTGTCGATGCTGTCAGATCGATCGGTTGCGTCGATGGCGCCTGGGTAGACGGCTCCTCCTCGGATGGACCACAGGCGATGGTGAAGAGAGCTGCGAGTAGGGCGGAGAGACGGCAGAATCGAAGCACGTTGTCAACAGCCTTTCTGTATCAGCGATCGTTTTGATTGAGTCTTATTCTGTCACCCGGAACGGTGTCCGTGCAGATGGGACCGTACCTGGTCGAGGCCCGCCAATGCAGGCACCGACTTTGGGTTGATGAGGAGAGCCTTCTCGAACTGTGCCGCAGCAATGGCCCACTCACCACTAGCACTGAAGATCCGGCCCAATCCGAGGTATGCGTCAAGGGCATTGATATTGGCCTCGATCGCGCGTTCAAAGGCGCTTTGCGCGTCCTCTGCACGCTGCGCCGCGGCATAGGCCTGCCCGAGAATGATCAGGCTCTCGGCATAGTGTGGATTGGCCTCGACCGCCTTTTCAAAGTGGGCAACCGCTGAATCCGGTTGCCCCGCAACTTGCGCCAGCTCTCCGAGACGAAGGTGAGCCAGGGGGTGTCGTGGAATGATGCGGCTCGCAGACTCCAGGGCAGTGCGGGCGCTGTCGGCTGCCCCCGCCTCAATCCAGTCGAGTCCCTGTTGATAGCGCACATGGAAGGCTCGTCTACGATAACGATCGGCAGGTTCGCTTTGTTCCTGCGCCTGATAAACCGAGGCCAGTCCCAGCAGCGCTGGTACCGCCAGGCTGTCTCGTTGCAGAACCCGTCGATAGGCGGAGGTAGCCTTGTCCAGTTGGTGCTGGTCGGCCTGAGCGTCTGCCCACGCAAGTAGCTCTGCAGAGGTTGCGTCGGCCGCCGGTTCGTCACTGGATGCACAAGCCGCCAGCAGGACAGCTGCAGCGAGACTGCAGATGCTGGAAGTCGCCGGCCGTCGGGGGAGGAGTTTCACTTCTTTGATGAGACGATCTTGTCACCGTCGAAGATGAGGTTTCCTTCCCGGTCCAACACACGGCCGTCATCGGTGAATTCGTATTTCATCGATTGACCAAGGGTCAGATGGCGCTGCACTTCGGCCATGTCAGGGTATTTTTCAATGAGCTTCTCGATCGGACCCTCGAACTCTGTGGCATGATACTTGGGTCGGTCTTTGTCCCGTGCTTTCCGCTGTGCAGCTGTCATGATCGGCAATCGTTCAGCGGCACTGGGACTACGCCCATCCATCGCCTGCCGGCGCCGATACTGGTCGTGGCGTTTCTCAGATTCCGACCGCATTTCCTCCGGGATTGAGGAGATGCCGGCTTCGCGGTTGCGTTCCGCTGTCCGCTGGGCCTCATTGGCCACCTGTCGCTGCTGGGCCTCTTCTGCTTCCTGTTCAGTTAGGTGCTGACGCTCTTCATCAAGATCTATGTCCGTGCCCAGTTTTCGTAGCACGTTCTTGGCCGCTCTGTTCATGTTTGTCTGACCACCTCCGGATCGATTGTGCCGCGTAACCTGCCAGGTCCTGTATACCCTTCAGGAATATACGGTTAGCTCAGTAGGCCCGAAAGCCTGAGCGGGTGGACAGGACATGGAAGGCACCGTTATCTTTTGCCCGCGCCGGAATCTGAGGTGGAGGAGGAGTCATGGCAGAAGAGAAATCTCAAAAAAAGGACGACGCCGAGTCTCGCGAGGTCCGCATGGCACGCTTCAAGCATCTGCTGATAGATCGGAGTGAGGATGCTGCAAAGATGGTGAAATCCATGCTGCAGCAGGCCCAGGAAAAGCGCAAATAGCCGCCAAATCACGCAAGTAGACACTGGCACAACGGACATGCCCGGCACCGATTGCGGTGCCGCGCGAAGGGCGAGTAGATGGCATTTCTGTCACGTTTTTTCTCCAACGACATCGGTATCGATCTCGGCACCGCCAATACTCTCATCTATGTAAAGGGTGAGGGTATTGTACTGAACGAACCATCGATTGTGGCTCGCCATGTGATGACCAAGAAAGTCATTGCAGTGGGCATGGAAGCCAAGGAGATGATGGGGCGCGAAAACTCGGAAATCGAGACCATTCGCCCTCTCAAAGATGGCGTGATTGCCGACTTTGAAGTCACCGAGGAAATGATTCGGTACTTCATCCGAAAAGTGCAGAAGAACAAGCTCTTCGTGTGCCCGCGGATTGTCGTTTCGGTCCCCTCCGGCAGCACTGAAGTCGAGAAGCGTGCTGTGCGCAATTCCTGCGAGCGTGTCGGCGCACGCGAAGTCTACCTCGTCAGCGAACCGATGGCTGCCGCCATCGGCATTGGCCTGCCCGTCGAACAGGCAGTGGGGTCAATGGTCATTGATATCGGTGGTGGCACCACCGAGATCGCGGTGATCGCTCTGTCCGGCATCGTTACGGCCGAGTCGATTCGTGTCGCTGGGGATGAGATGGACCGCGCCATAACCGAGTGGATGCGCAAGAAGTACAACCTGCTCATCGGCCCGAGAAACTCCGAACAGCTCAAGTTTCAGATCGGCTCTGCCATGCCCCTGGACCCGGAGGAAGAGGCACCGGTACGTGGGCGGGATCTCGTTGCGGCGATCCCGAAGACATTGATGGTCGATTCCCGCGAAATCCGCGAGGCGTTGGCCGATCCGGTGGCGCAGATCGTGGCCGGTGTGCGTCGTGGTCTTGAGCGCACCCCACCCGAACTTGCTGCCGACATCCTCGATCGCGGCATGGTGCTCTCTGGTGGTGGCGGCAAACTACGGGGAATGCGCGAGCGCCTGATCGAGGCAACCAGTCTGCCCACCTACCTGGACAGCGAAGATCCTCTGTCGGCCGTGGTTCGCGGCAATGCGCGCATCCTCGATGAGTTTGAGCGCTATCAGAAGGTCCTCTACTGAGAAAAGTCGGCGCCGCTGAAAACTGGCGGCGCACCCCTTGGTTCAGCGAAACAATTTCATCGCCATCGGCCTGTGCGTAATGGCTGCCCTGACGCTCCTGGGGCTCCCGGGGGAGCGTCAGGAGGCCGTTGCGGGGCAGTTACGCTCCTCCGCATGGTCCACCGGACAATGGGTGTTTTCCCGTGTTATTCGTTTTGCCAGAGGGGAACAACGGTCACAACACCTGTTGACCCAGAATGTGGCTCTCGCTCTCGAGAACATGCATCTGCGCGAAGCAGCCGCCGAAAATCGGCGATTGCGCCAGGCCCTGCAATTCCGGCAGCGAAATCCCGCGGGTGAGGTGATTCCCGCCGAAGTGATCGGCCGCGACCCGGACCAGATGTTCGATGTGCTCGTGATCAATGCCGGGCGTGACCTGGGCTTGCAGCCTGACTGGCCTGTGATAACCCCGGAGGGGCTCGTGGGGCACATCAAAGAGGTCGATCAGCACAGCTCGGTGGTGCGCCTGATTTTTGATACGCGTGTCAGTGCATTGGTTCAGGGAAGCAGAGCTCACGGCATCGTCTCACCCATGGCGGCGAACCGTTTTCTGCTCGAATACGTGGACGCCAGTAAGGACGTTCGAAAGGGAGACCTTGTTGTCTCTTCCGGCATGGGCGGTCGCTATCCCAAGGGCATCACGATCGGCGTCGTTACAGAGGTTGCCATGGAAGAACAGGAACCCTTGTTCAAACAGGTTGTGCTGGAGTCCAAAGTTGATTTCTGGGGTCTGGAAGAAGTATTTGTGCTCAAGCCTGGAGCGCAGGATTGACGTCCCTGATGCCTGAACCGAGCCCTGCCAGGGCCACGCAGAGAGCTGACTTCTTGACAACCTCAGGGGTGTTCCGTATACTCGTCCCCTGTTCAAAACAGGGCCTTTCGGACGCTCGTAAGCGTCTGCTACACAAGCGGAAACGACCGATTGACAAAGCGGCGGTTTTGCTACTCCCGCACTCTTCGTTGCGCGGGATGAGACCCCGAAGCGAGCGAGAGGGAGACGGGCCTTGACGAAGGCTGACATCGTCCGGAATATCGCCCAAGGGACGGGGCTGACAAAGACCGATACTGCGGCCGTAGTTGATGGATTCATCGAGGCCGTCATCGAAGCCCTGCAACGGGGTGAACATATCGAGATTCGCGGTTTCGGAACCTTCAAGTCCGTTAGCCGCGCCCCTCGAACTGGTAGAAACCCACGTACGGGAGCCGAAGTCAAGATTTCACGACGTCGCGCGCCCGTTTTCAAACCATCCAAAGAATTGAGGGCACGCGTCGAAATCGACGGAAGCCCCACAGGAGCTGAAAAAGATGCCGTGTGGAAAGAAGAGAAAGCGGCATAAAATCAATACGCACAAGCGCAAGAAGCGCCTGCGTAAGAACCGGCATAAGAAGAAGAATATCTAGGTCGGTTCGCGGGAGAGTCTTCTCGCCTTCTCCGGGATCTCGGTTTTGGAGTGTCTGCCGCTGAGTTCTCCGTCACCGAGACAGTTAGTCGTGGGCTATTAGCTCAGCTGGATAGAGCGCTTGCCTCCGGAGCAAGAGGTCACAGGTTCGAATCCTGTATGGCTCACCATTTCTTGGGTCGGGGTGTGGCGCAGCCCGGAAGCGCACCTCCTTGGGGTGGAGGTGGTCGCAGGTTCAAATCCTGTCACCCCGACCATTTTACTTCTGTACATCTCTACCCGCGTTGGCGGGCCACGGTTTGAAAGCTGTGGCCCGTTGTCGTGTCCGCATGTGAATGCCCAGGTAAATTGGGGCAAGTCGGGGTGTAGCGCAGCCCGGTTAGCGCACCTGCTTCGGGAGCAGGGGGTCGGCGGTTCGAATCCGCCCACCCCGACCACTTTCATAAATACATGTCCACTGGTGAAAAACGGCCTCCGGGAGTTGGGAACTCTTGGAGGTCTGCCGTCGTTCGTTTGTCGGTTGTGAGTGGCTTTCTGTGGGTCATTGGGGCACCAAGTACGGGTCGTTGTGTGCATTGACACTGCGACTTAGGCCGGTTATGTTGACAAACAGCTTCAACTGAGATGGAGGTTGATGGGGACTTGGCTGGTC
>CALFPI010000130.1 GCA_937919035.1 uncultured Gemmatimonadaceae bacterium | reverse complement strand
CGCCTGGGCAAGGGTGTTGATGCCGCCCGCCAGATTCAGCCGGAAACGATCACGCGCGTCTGCGCTATGCTGGCGACATATCGGCAACGCGCCGAGCAGCTCGGTGCTGTGCGTGTGCTCGCCTTCGGCACCTCTGCTCTGCGTGACGCAGCCAACAAGAAAGCTTTCATCGCCGCCGCCGCGTCCGAGGCCGGCGTTACTCTGGTTGAGCTTTCCGGCAACGATGAGGCCCGTTACACCTTCGCCGGCGCAGCCTTCGGCCTGCAACTGCCCGAGCCGAAATATGCGGTACTCGACATCGGTGGCGGCTCCACGGAACTGGCCAGTGGCGACAATGGCATCGTCGAGCGCTCGATGTCCGTCGACGTCGGTGCCGTCCGCGTCACCGAGCGTTGCTTCGGGGCACTGCCGCCGACGGCGACACAACTGGAAGATGCGCGCGCCATGATCGGCGCTCGTCTCGATGAACTGTTCCCTCTGCCAGCGAACCTGCGTGTCGTCGGTGTCGCCGGCACCGTCACGACCCTCGGTGCCCTCGATGCCGGCGCCGATCGTTTCGACACTCGTGATATCGACGGCTACCACTTGTCGCGAGATGCCGTCAACATGTGGAGTGATCGTTTGCTGAGTCTCACCCATGACAGCATCAGCGCCCTGCCCCAGGTGAATGAGCAGCGCGCTGACATCATCGGCGCAGGGGCGCTGATCCTGCGTTGCTTCATGGAGCAGCGCGACCTGCCTGGGATCACCGTGTCCACGCGTGGCATTCGCTACGGCCTGCTGCTCGATATGCTCAGGGGCCAGCTGTAAGACGGCACGGGGCTGCGACGGCCCCCTTCAGGCCTGCACTTCTGCGAGCATGGCCCGCACGTGACCATCAACCTTCACCTTGCGGACCTCGTGGCGCAGTACGCCCTCTTCGTCGATGATGAACGTCGAGCGCTCGACCCCCATGTACTTCCTGCCGTACATATTCTTCTCCTTCCAGACGCCGTAGGCCTCACAGACAACGTGATCCGCGTCAATCAGCAACTGGAAGGGCAGGTCAAATTTGGCGACGAACTTCTGATGCGCGACGGCATCATCGGGACTGATCCCCAGAATCACGGTGTTGGCGCTGGCAAACTCTTGCTGCTGATCGCGGAATCCGCAGGCCTGTTTCGTGCAACCCGGGGTATTGTCCTTGGGGTAAAAGTAGAGGACAACTTTCTGCCCCTGCAGGCTTTCCAGTGACACGCGCTCGCCGCTCTGATCCTCCAGGGTGAACTGCGGGGCCTTACGGCCGACCTCCACCATGACAACCCTCCTCGTTGAAAAAGTCACTACCCTTTGGCCTGGCGCCCAAGGGACACACGTCGGCCCTTCCAGCGAAAGAATCCGAGAGGGCCGGCCAAGCCAACTATGACGGTGTACAATGGCTGCAGCAAGACCCACAGTGGGAACACGCGCAGCAGATCGAGACGACCGAAGCGCCGCGCCCCGACGATGGCCAACGCCCCTTCTGCGGCGATTCGGACGCCACCCACGGCGGCGACGAAACCCAGGCTGGTGAGACCCCAGGCCCACAGGCCGAGGCTCGTCAACAGGCCGACTGCCGCGCTGAATGTGACGAACATATAGAGAAAGAACAGCGGATCCAGGCGCAATTGCACAGGTGCGTTGGACGCCCAGCGAGCCCGACGGCTGAGAAAGCTTCGCAGGCCAGGCGAAGGCGGATGCACGACTCGCGCCGAGGCTTCGCCGCAGAAGCCGACCCGCCAGCACTGAGTGCCTCGAATCAACTGCAGCAGCAGGACATCATCGCCGGATACGCGATGCCGGACCGAAGTGTATCCTCCGACCTCATCGAAAGCCTGTCGACGAAATCCGAGGCTCTGCCCCGACGCCGCCATCGGGTGCCCGAAGGCACAACTGCCGGCAGCGGCCGTCATCAACTGCAGGAAATCCAACCCCTCCCAGCGGGCCAGTGTCGAATTCAGGGCGTTGGGTGTACCGATCTGGGAGAAGCCGATGACGGCCCCTGTCCCTGCCGAAAAGCCGTCGACCATGGCACGGATCCAACCTGGTGGCACATCGCAGTCGGCATCCGTGGTGAGCACGATGGCATCGTCGCAATGGCTGATTCCAAGGCTGAGAGCAGCCTT
>CALFPI010000129.1 GCA_937919035.1 uncultured Gemmatimonadaceae bacterium | reverse complement strand
ATCTCCATTGCCGAGCCGGAAGGGGGCTGAGGACTGCTATGAGATTCGCCCGTAAGTCACGCGTTGGCGCCACCGTGCCAACGGCATCGATGGCCGATATCGCCTTCCTGTTGCTCGTGTTCTTCATGGTGTCCACCGTGTTCGTGCGCTACCGCGGACTGAAAGTGGAGCTGCCCGAGGCGGAAAAGATCGAGAAGCTGGAGATGCGGCGGCACGTGACCAGCGTCTGGGTCGGGGCCAATGGCGCCATCAACATCGATGACAGGAATATTTCTCTCGACCAGGTGGGCGTCATCATTCATGCCCAGCTGACAGCCAATCCGAGGTTGATCGTCTCGCTCAAGGCTGACGGTCGGGCGGAGTTTGGTGTGGTCTCCGATGTCATACAGGAACTGCGCAAGGTCGAGGCGCTGCGCATCAATTTCGCCACGGATCGCGAGAGGGACTCCTGATGCCGCTTACGAGACCGGCAGATGTAGTTCGCCTGAAGGCGCCCGAGGCTGATCTGCGCCGCCAGTACTCCAGAACGTTCTGGTCCTGCTTCGGGATTTCCAGTGTCGCACTACTGGCACTTGTGGTGTTGTTTCCGGATCTCGACGCCGAGGCCTACGACAAGACCGAGAGGGTGGTGATCCAGATCGAGAACATCCCTGAGACGCGCCAGGAGCGTCGGCCGCCACCACCCCCCCGACCGGTCATCCCGATCGCTTCACAGAGCGACGATATCCCCGATGACGCGACCATCATGGAGACAGAACTCGACTTTGGTCTGGACGACCTGCCGCCGCCACCGCCGCTCTCCGAGTTGACTGAGAATGTCGATCTCGAAGAGGAAGAAGAGGAGATTGTCGAAATCTGGCGGGTCGAAAAGCAGCCAGAACCGGTCAACAATCCGGCCCCAGAGTATCCCGAGATCGCCCGCAAGGCGGGTATTACGGGTCAGGTTGTGGTTGAGGTCCTCGTGGACAAGCAGGGCCGGGTGGAAGCGATTGGTAAAATTCACGGCAATGAAGTGTTCCACGAGGAGGCCAGGAAGGCCGCCGTCCAGTGGACCTTCACACCGGCCATTCAGAACGACAAACCGGTGAAAGTCTGGGTGAGTCTGCCCTTCCGCTTCCAACTCAATTAGTCAACGTTGCCATATATCGTTGTTTCCACTACATTAAGGGCGGTTGTCCATCCCCCCCCAGGGTTTCCCGGATGACCGCCCCACGACACTCCCCGCAGCATCCCGAACCCCGCCCCCGGGGTTCTCTCGGAGGTCGGAAACGAACATGCGCTGTCCCTACTGCAACAATCAGGATGACAAGGTCGTCGATTCACGCGCCTGTCGTGATGGTCAGGCCATCCGGCGTCGACGTGAATGTGTTGGCTGCAATCAACGATTCACGACATACGAATACATTGAGCATGCGCCACTCACCGTGATCAAGCGGGATGGCACTCGGGAACCATTCGATCGGCCGAAGCTGCAGAAGAAGATCGAACTGGCCTGTTACAAGACGAGTGTCTCCACGGACGACATGGAAGAGTTGATGGACCAGGTCGAGGCAGATCTGGGCAATCGTGCTGTAAAGGAAGTGCACAGTCACCACATCGGTGAGGTGGTGATGGAGCGCTTGAAGACCCTGAACGACGTCGCCTACGTGCGTTTCGCATCGGTCTATCGGCAGTTCAAGGATCGCCAGGATTTTGTCCGCGAGTTGGAGCAACTGGCCAACTAGATCCGGGCAACCGCCATGGACATCTGAGACCTTCAGGTTGGGTCTCGATCGAGTTATTCTGCGAGCCCTTGCAGCCCCCTTTTGCCGGGGGCGCGAGGGCTCTTTTTCGTAGTTTTCGGCCTATTGATTGCGATGAAGCCAAATTCCTTGACAACGCTCTTTGAAGGCCTGTATATTCGCATCGCTGTCGTGAGGGCCACAAGATGTTGTGTGTTCGCTGGCACGGGGGCACATCGGGCATCGTGTGGTTTCGGCCTGTGGGTCGTGCCGCTCTCCCCGGCTCAACTTCCTTTACTTACAGAATGTTAGCTCCGTTTTTCCGGACCTCCCCCCCAGGGCATCCGGTCCGGGAGCTTTATCGCCCGTCAGGGAGGGTTTTTCATGTCGTCAGAGCATCACGATTCCGCGTCTGCATCATCATCATCTGCATCATCATCTAGGGCCGCAAGAACGCCGGGTTCCCGGGTTGCCAAGGCTTCGGCGCAACGTCCGGCAGTCCATCGTCTGGAGGACCTGTTGAGCCAGTTGGAGGGGAACGGCTACCAGCGCAACGGTCATGATGAGATCCTGCAGAAGGCAGCCGATGCCGAGACCTATTACGGCGACAATGATCTGGCGATCGATGTGCTGCGCAGCAAGTATCTGGCGCCGGGCGAAACAGGGCCGCTGCAGATGTGGGACCGTATTGCCCGTGCCATGGCTTCCGTCGAGCAGGACTCCGAAACCTGGTACGGTCGTTTCTTCTCCTTACTTATCGACTTCAAGTTCATCCCAGGTGGGCGTGTCATGCATGGCGCCGGCCGCGATGAAGCACAGCGCAAGCCGACCCTGTCGAACTGTTACGTAATTCCCATCCTCGAGGACAGCCTCGAAGGCATTTACGCCTGCTTGCGCGAGTCGGCCATGGTCTACCGCACAGGCGGTGGCGTGGGCACGGACCTGTCGATCCTGCGCCCCAAGGGGGCTCCGGTGAACGCCACGGTCGATGCATCACCTGGCTGCACAGCTTTCATGAATCTTCTGTCGGAGAGCACAAACGCCGTATCGCAGGCGGGCCGTCGGGGGGCGCTGATGCTGACCTTGCGCGTCGATCATCCGGACATCGAGGATTTCATCACGATCAAGAACGATGCAAATCGGACGAAGGTGCAGTACGCCAATATCAGCGTGCTCATCACCCATGAGTTCATGGCGGCTGTCATGGACGATACCGATTTCGATCTGTGTTTTGGTGGCAAGGTACACCGCACGGTGCGGGCTCGTGAGCTGTGGAACAAGATCATCACCAACGCGCACTCGAGCGCCGAGCCCGGCATCATTTTCTGGGACACGATGAAGGAGTACCACAACGTCGAGTACGCCAATCCACTGACGAGCACCAACCCATGCGGCGAGCAGCCTCTGGCATCGTACACGGCCTGCAACCTGGGCAATCTCAACCTGCTCAAGTTTGTGCATGATGATGGCACGTTTGATTACGAGGACCTCGCCGAGTCAACTCGTGTGGCGACACGCTTTCTCGACGATGTCATCGACTACAACATGCCCAACCATGCCTTCGATAAGATCGAGCAGTCGGTATCGTCGGACCGTCGTGTGGGCCTGGGGATTACGGGCCTTGCCGACGCACTCGTCAAAATGGAGTTGAAGTACGACTCTGACGAGGCCCTTGATGTCGTCGAGAAGATCATGCAGACCATCTGCTACTACTCGTACGAGACATCGATCGATCTGGCACAGGAGAAGGGCGCCTTCCCCCTGTTCGACTGGGAGGGCGTGTCGAAGAGCAAGTTCATTCAGGGCCTGCCCAAGCAGATGCAGGACCGCATCCGCGAGCATGGGTTGCGCAACTCTACGTTGATCACCGTGCCGCCCGTGGGCACGGGCTCCATCGTCGCGCAGACTTCCTCCGGTGTTGAGCCGATTTTCTGCACCAGTTACACACGCCGCGTGAAGCAGTCGGACGGCGAGAGCTTCCGGGAATACAAGGTCTATCATCCCCTGGTGCGTGACCTCTACGGCGGTGACGAAAGCCTGCCGGATCATGTTGTCACATCACACGACATCGATCCGTATTTCCGTGTGAAGATGCAGGGCGTCATTCAGCGCTACACGGACAGTTCGATCTCCTCGACAATCAACCTTGCCGAAGACACCTCGGTGGAGACGGTGGCTGACATCTACGTCACGGCCTACAAGGAGGGACTGAAGGGGATCACCGTATACCGTGAAGGAAGTCGCGAGGGGATCCTGCAGTCCGACAAGAAAGAAGCGCCTGCCGCCGAGCCGGTAGCACGCGGGGGGCGCCCCGGGCTGCACCCGCGTCAGCGCCCGGCAGTTACTCAGGGTGTCACCGAACGTGTGCGCACCGGTGAGGGTAACATCTTTGTCACGATCAATGAAGATGAAGAGGGATTGTGTGAGATCTTCAGCACAATCGGCAAAGCCGGCGGCAATGCGGCGGCCCAGTCCGAGGCGATCAGCCGGCTCATGTCCCTGGCCCTGCGTGCCGGCATTGATCCGCAGGAGATCATCAGTCAGTTGAAGGGCATCTCCGGCCCCAGTCCGGTCTGGGAGGGGGGCGAGCTCATTCTGTCGACACCCGATGCGATTGGTCGTGCCCTCGAACGGTATGTGAAGCGCCGCGAGTCCGGCACTGGCCTGACGCAGATCCCCGAGCATACACATGAAGAGGGCGAGAAGACACCGCCGCCCGTCAGCAACGGTGGTGCCAAGACCATGGTGACCTGCCCCGAGTGTGGTTCGAGCGTCGCCCACGAGGGTAGCTGCCTGACGTGTAAGCACTGCGGGTGGTCGAAGTGCTAAGCAAACGGCGCTTAGCACTTTTGGGAGTTTGGCAGACTGCGCCAAACTCCATGGGTGAGGCTGCTGGGTGATGATCTGAACTGACAGTATTTGCTACACAGAAACGGCGCCGTTCCTCAAAGGGAGCGGCGCCGTTTTTTCATGTTATCAGTCTACAGCATAGTCACCGCGATTGGAGTTTCGCAGCAGTTTGCGAAACTCCCTGGAACGCAAGGGCGAAGCCCGCCGCGTTCAGGCGACGTTGATGACGAGGCCGTCGTAGGCCAGCTCGACGTTGTCGGGGAGGTAGTCGTTTGTTTCTTCGTGATCGAGTTCGTGGGCCATGTGGGTGAAATAGGTGTGCCGTGGTTGCAGCTCGTCGACGACATCGAGAGCCTGCTCGATCGTGAAGTGGGTTGGATGCTCTTTGTGGCGCAGGGCCCCGAGAACGAGCACGTCGAGACCACGCAGTTGGTTCATGCTGTCCTGCGGGATCTCGCTGCAATCGGTGACATAGGCGAAGCGTCCGAAGCGGAAGGCGAGTACCGGCAGACGGCCATGGATGACGGGGATGGGCCGGACCTGCAGGCCAAAGAGTTCAAGGTCGCCCTCGATGAGATTCAGCGACAGACGTGGCACCGCCTCGGCCCATGCTGAGTCGAAGGCGTAGTCAAAAACGCGCGTGATGCGATCGAGGGTGGACCTGTCGGCATAGACGGGGATGGGCTCATCGCGTCCGAAGCAATAGGCGCGCACGTCATCGAGGCCATGGAGATGGTCCGCGTGCCCGTGTGTGAAGAGGACGGCATCGACATTGCGCACGTCGTTGCGCAGCGCCTGCGTGCGCAAGTCCGGTCCGGCGTCGACGAGAATGGAATGCTCAAAATACTCGACGACAATCGAACAGCGCATGCGCTTGTTGCGCCGATCTGTCGAGGTGCACACAGGACACTCACAGCCGATTCGGGGTACACCGACCGAGGTGCCTGTGCCGAGGAAC
>CALFPI010000128.1 GCA_937919035.1 uncultured Gemmatimonadaceae bacterium | reverse complement strand
AACAAGCAGTGCGGCGTCAACCTCGTCGAGGATGTCCAGGTGGCTTGTGGCGACACGAAGGGTGGCTCCATGTTCGGCCATGGCATCGGCCACAGCCTGTGCCTTGTCGACTTCGACGTCCACTGCGGCAACCACATCGAGGCGGTCTGCCAGTTCATGGAACCGGCGCAAGTGAGATTTCGACATGCCGCCACAGCCCACAAGGGCCAGTCGGACTCTGGACATGGTTGAGATGATCCTCTCCTTTAAAGAGATCCGGTGGGCAGACCACCGGGCAGCGCACGAACCGGGGGAATATGGCACCATCGGAGGAGCAGGGCCAGACGGAACCGACAGAGGAGGTCGTGGCGTTCTACGACGGTCTCGCTGGCAGCTACCATCTGATCTACACAGATTGGGAAGGTGCTGTGGAACGGCAGGCGTCGGTGCTGGACAAGGTCATCCGCCGACGCTCGAATGCCGCAGATCCGCATCTGCTGGATTGTGCCTGCGGTATCGGCACGCAGGCTCTGGGCCTGGCGATGTGCGGGTTTGACGTGACGGCGACCGACATCAGCCCACATGCGGTAGAACGATGCCAGCGCGAGGCCGATGACCGTGGCATCAAGGTCACTACCCAGGTCGTTGACATGCGGCATCTCGCCGATGCCATCGATGGCCGGTTCGATGTTGTCCTGTCCTGTGACAACGCTGTGCCCCACCTGCTGGGGAGTTGGGATCTGCTGGCGGCACTGCGCGGCATGCACGCGCGGCTCGTACCCGGTGGGCTCGTCGTCATCGGCCTGCGCGACTATGAGCAACTGCGCCAGGAGCGCCCGCGGTCGACGCCGATTCGCGTCTTCGACGGCGGCGAGCGACTGGTCTTTCAGGTTTGGGACTGGGAGGAATCCGGCGAGATCTATGGGCTCCGGCACTTTCTCGTGCAGCGCCAGGAAGGGATCTGGCACACGCAGTGCAGCGAGGCCCGCTACCGGGCGCTCACCCGGGCCGAACTGACGGCAGCTCTCGACGCCTCCGGTTTTGTCGAAACCGAGTGGCAACTGCCGACGGAGAGCGGCCACTTTGAATTGCTGGTGACAGCTCTGCGGGATTCCGCCAGCTGAGTCCTCTTGCTGTCGATCCCGCAGATATTTCCAGAGATACCCTTATTTTCAACGACCCCTGCCCGTAGATGGGCGATGGACCGCGACCAACGAGAGGATGTCCGTGACGATTCTGACTGCAGCAGACCTGGCCTTCTGGAATACCAACGGTTACGTGATCATACCGAAGGCAGTACCGCAGGAGAACCTGGATGCCGTCATTGATGAAGTCTGGGCCTTTCTCGGCATGAACCGTAAGGACCCCGACGATTGGTACCACGAACCGATGCGCAAGGGGGGCATGGTCGAAATGTACCAGACCCAGGGGCTGTGGAATAACCGCCAGCACCCCCGCGTGCACGCCGCCTTTGCCGAGATCTGGGGACGTGAGGATCTGTGGGTCAGTATGGATCGGGCCAACTGCAAACCACCCAACCGTGCGGACAAGCCGGACTGGAACCACGATGGCATGATCCATTGGGACCTGGACACATCCCGGCGCCCCATTCCCTTTGGCGTGCAGGGCGTCCTCTATCTGGAGGATACACCCGTAGAGCAGGGCACATTCCAGTGCGTGTCGGGGTTCCATCGAACCTTCGAAGACTGGGTGCGCCGGCAACCCGAGGATCGTGACCCTCGACGACCGGATCTGGCCGAGTTGCAGGTCGAGCGAATCGCCGGCAAGGCGGGGGATCTGCTGATCTGGCATCGACTGCTGGCGCACGGCAATGCCCCGAATACGTCGAGTCGCCCCCGCCTGGCGCAGTATATCACCATGTCACCGGCCCACTTCGGCGACGAGGCGGCACGCCAGGCACGGATCAAGCTGTGGCGAGATCGGCTGAATCCATCCGGCACGGCGTTCCCCGGCGACGAGCGACGCTGGGAAGAGCAGAACGACGCGGCCGATCTTACCGATCTTGGCAGGAAGCTGCTTGGCCTTGATGCCTGGTAGACGGCGCGCAAGCAACAGGGCTACGGCTACGACGCGGCAGAACTGAGGCAGCTCAGTTGGGGCCTGCGCTTCACCCCCTTCGTCGGCATGCTTGGCGGCATGAGCCGCTGGGGATAGGCGGGGTTACAGGCGCGCTACGCTTACGGCGCTGCCACTGGCGGCGCTGGCATAGATAGCGTCGGTGATCGCCTGCACAACAAAGGCCTGCTCGAGGCTGGTTTTTGGCGATCGACCGTCACGGATGGCCAGGGCAAAATTCTCCACCGGCCCATGGTGCACGGCCACCGAACCCTCGTCGCGATCCCAGATTACGCGGGACTCCAGACCCGTCTGTGCACAGGCCCTGTTGAAGGTGACCGCCCTTGAGCGATCCGTCATGTGCAGGTCGAGGGATCCATCGGTGCCCACTATGTCCCATGACAGGCTTTCCGCCGCGGCGACCATCTCACCACGTTCGTAGTGGATGGCGATGCCGTGGCCACACTGGATCGTGGCACACACATGTGTCTCGGCATCAGAACTCGGGTCGGCGCTGGTGGCGAAGGCTGGGGGCACTGTCCACGTGCGTGCCAGAACGGTCTCTGGCTGTACGGTCCAGCCCGTGAGGCCCAGCAGGTAGTCGAGATCGTAGCAGCCCCAATTGGACATGATGCCGCCACCATTGAGGTCGGTACGCAGGCGCCAGACGGGTGGGGGATTTTCCGGTGGTGGACCGCCGGGTCGGATGGCGCGACAATGCATGCTGCGCAACGCGCCCAGATGGCCTTCGGCGACGAAATGGGTGATCGCCTCGCTGGACTCGAGGAATCGGTACCGCGCACTGCAACAACCGGCGATCAGGTCGCCGCGTGCGGTGATCAGTTGACGTACCTGGTCGGCGTGCATCGCCGCCGGTTTCTCCGTCAGCACGTGCAGGCCGCTGCTGAAGGCGTGCAGCGCCATATCGAAACGCCCCACGGCTGGGAAGGCGAGCACAACACCGTCTACCTGCCCGTCGGCAATCAGATCGGCGCCTTCGCTGTAGATCTTCGGGATGCCGTGTTGACCGGCCATGGCCCGCGCCCGGTCGTCGATGAGATCGGCGACAGCGACCAGGTCGATGTGAGGGCATGCCGCTGCAGCGGCGGCGTGGTGTGTGCCGATAACACCGCAGCCGATGATGCCGATTTTCACGCGATCCATGTGATGCTCTCCACGGTGACCAATGCGGCGCATTCGTTGGTGAAATCGCGGCGCGATTTCTTCACTTCAGCAGACTTTTACGGCCCACGACTTTGCAGAGGGGGCAGGCGTTTGGGTCATGCCGCTGTGCCGGGCAGTACTGGCGCCCGAAGTAGATGATCTGCAGGTGCAATCTGTTCCATGACTCCATGGGGAAGGTGCGCTTCAGGTCCTTTTCGGTCTGTTCCACGTTCTTGCCGTTGGACAATCCCCAGCGATAGGCGAGTCTGTGGATGTGTGTATCCACGGGAAATGCGGGTTGCCCGAAGGCCTGGGCGACAACGACAGATGCCGTCTTGTGGCCGACCCCGGGCAGGGCTTCCAGTTCTTCGAGGGTTTCCGGTACCTGGCCGTCGTGGCGCTCGAGCAGCAGTTCGGACAGCCGGTGGATGTTCTTCGACTTGCCCGGGGCCAGACCGACGGTGCGCACGAATCCGAGGATCTCGTCGACGCTCAGATGCACCATCTTCTGCGGTGTATGGGCCGCTTTGAACAGCGCCGGTGTCACTTCGTTCACCTTCACGTCTGTTGTCTGCGCCGAGAGCAACACGGCAAGCAGCAATTCGTACGGTGATCGGTGGGTCAGGGGAATCGGCGGCAGGGCGTACAGCCCTTCCAGCGTCTCCAGGATGAAGGTGGCCTTTTCGGTCTTCGTCAAAGGAGATCTCCTGTCGGCTCAGGCTTGTTGCCGCGCGAGGAAATCGTCGATGATGCGGCGTGAAATACTGATACCGTCCGGTAAAGACTCTGGCAGATGGTCGGCGCTGAACCAGCCGGCGTCGACGATCTCTTCGCCATCCACCTTGATGTCGCCACTCTGCCATGCCGCGGTAAAGCCGATCATGAGCGAGTGCGGGAAGGGCCACGGTTGGCTGCTGTGGTAGGTGATGTCGGTGACTTCGAGGCCGACCTCCTCGTGAATTTCGCGCGCCACCGCTTCCTCCAGTGCTTCGCCGGCCTCGACGAAACCGGCGATGATGCTGTAGCGCCCCTGCGGGAACCGACCATTGCGCGCCAGGAGGAACTCGTCCCCCCGATGGATCAGGGTGATGACAGCCGGGGATACCCGTGGAAAGGACAGCAGGCCACAGTTGGAACACTGGCGCGCCCGGTCACTCTCGTGGTAGTCGGCGGCGGCGCCGCAGCGGCCACAGAAATGATGCGTGCGATCCCAGTTGACGATCTGGAAGGCGCGCCCCGCCAGTTGGAACGTCGGCTCATCGAGCGTTCCGTACAACATGCGCAATCCGTGCAAGGCCAGGCCGGCGGGGGGCTCGTTGCCGTCGTCGATGTCCACGGTGAAGCAGTGCACGCCGTTGCGTGAACCCAGGTAGTGTGGATCGCGACAGGGCATGCCGATCTCGCCCAAGTGCCGGCGCCGGGGCAGAATGCCGCCGTGGTCCTGCCGTTCCATCGACACGAGCAGGCGATCCCCCTGGAAGGCGAAGAAGATACACTCACCGAGGTCGCCTTCGGGTACAACGACGGCGGGCTCGAACGGGGCTTCTATGGCCTCCCAGTTCACGAATGGTCCTTTTTCCACTTGGCTTTGTTAGCTTTCATCTCACGATTGGCGGTGATCGTCGTTGATGTCGTCTGGTTGCTCTTGTCCATGAGCCAGGTGCCCTGGTTGTCTCGCAGCACCGGCATACGGCGGGCCACAACCGGTGGCTTGGCGACACGAGAAGGACTGGCGGCATACCAGTAGGCGACGGAGCTCATCTCGTTGCACAGGTGATTTCCGTGGCCATGCTCGATCGTCACCTTGATGTCCTTGCGGAAGCGCACCGGGTTTTCCAGGTGATGGACGTAACTGGTCTGGTAGCCATTGGTGTTGCTTTCATGGATCGCCGAGCCATTGCGCAGGAAGGCATTGTCCTGCATGCCCCAGGCCTGGTTCAGGTAATCCTCGGAGCCGGTGCCGTGCAGATCAGGCGGCCATTTGTAGCCGTCCACCCAGATCATGTCGTCCCCTTCGCCCCACCAGGTCCCCTGGAAGTTCGTCACCGACAGGTTGCAGCCGATGTAGTGGCCGGCACCGCTGGTTTCGAGGATGACGTAGTTGTTGTCGTACGCCGTGCGTTCCTTGTTGACGACATTCGCCTCGGGCGTATTGACGCGGATTTCGTGGCCCCAGCCACCAAAGGGGTTCTCGCGGCGGAATTCGGCGTGAAAATAACCCTGATGGTCCTCGGTGGTCTGTTCCGTCGTCTCCCAGTCGATATAGAAGTATTGCCGGTGTGTCTCCTTGCTCTCATTGACGAGTTCCACCAGGGCACGCTCGGCAAAGGGCATAGGCACGTAACAGTTGAGGGCACAGCCGCTGTTGAAAGTGTTGTTGGCACGCGTCGACGCTGTGAACAGCAACGATTGGTAGGAATTCACGATGTTGTGCCCCAGGCCGAAGAAATCGCCGAGGGGCACGTTGACGCTGGACGTCTTTGCATTGTCCCAGGTTATGCGCAACAGCACCTCGCGGTAGTGCTGGCCCTGTGTCATCCAGATGTGATTGATCAGGCCTGGTCCATCGATATCGGCCAGCACACGCGTCTCTCCGGGCTCCAGGATCCAGGCGTCGGCATTGCGGCCGCTGGTGTCCCAGCTCGAATGGCGGCCGCTGCGGCCGTTGCGCAGGACGGACAGGTCACTC
>CALFPI010000127.1 GCA_937919035.1 uncultured Gemmatimonadaceae bacterium | reverse complement strand
GGCTTTGGGAGCCGTCGTGGGTGACAAGCCGTTGCCCCGAACGGAGGTTGTCAAAAAGCTCTGGGCTTACATCAAGCGCAGAAACCTCCAAGACTCCCAGGACAAGCGGATGATCAACGCCGATGATAAGCTTCGTCAGATATTTGGCGGCAAGAAGCAGGTCAGCATGTTTGAGATGACGAAGTTGGTGAGTAAGCACCTTCTCAGCTGATCGCAGGTCTCCGCAGTATGGTACATCCCGCCGATAGATGAAGAGGAGTTCCCAGCTACGGGAGCTCCTCTTTTTTTACCAGCCCGCGCGAGATCCATATATTGGGGTCCGTCCCTGTCCCCAATCATTCTTCCCCGCGCGAACCTGCCCATGTCCACATTGCAAGCCCCCGTTCTGGTCGCCCTTGCTGACGGCACTGTCTTTCCCGGGCACTCTGTCGGCGCCGTTGGCGAAACTCTTGGCGAGATGGTCTTCAATACCAGCATGACCGGCTACCAGGAGATCCTCACAGATCCATCATACGCGGGTCAGATGGTGACCATGACGTATCCGCACATCGGCAACTACGGTGTCAACGCCGGCGATGAAGAGTCGACGCGACCCCACGTGCGCGCCCTGATCATGAAGTCGTGTTGCCGCCGACCTTCAAATCATATGTCCACTGCAAGCCTCGACGAGTACCTGCAGGAACATGATGTCCTCGGCGTCGAGGGCATCGACACGCGCGAACTGACCCGTCGGGTGCGCACGCAGGGGGCCATGAACGCGATTGTCAGCACGGAAGATCTGGATCCGGAGAGCCTTGTCGCCAAGGCGCGCGCCTGGGAGGGTCTCGAGGGAGTCGACCTCGTGCAGTCGGTGTCATGCATGCAGTCCTATGAGGTCCAGCCCGAGGGTGAGGCTCGCTTCCACGTGGTTGCCTTCGACTACGGCATCAAGCGCAACATCATCAACTGTCTGCTCGCCGAAGGCTGCCGGGTCACGGTCGTGCCCGCCACAACGACGGCCGATGAAGCGCTGGCGCTGAGTCCGGATGGCATCTTCCTGTCGAATGGTCCCGGTGATCCCCGCCCGCTGGACTACGCCATCCGCACGGCACAGCAACTCGTGGAACGCGCCGGACGACCCATCTTCGGCATCTGCCTGGGTCACGAGATCCTTGGCCTGGCGCTAGGCGCCGAGATCTACAAACTCAAGTTCGGCCATCGGGGCGCCAATCAGCCGATCCGCGAATTCAGCACCGGGAGAATCCTGATCACGTCGGAGAACCACGGTTGGGGAGTCCTCGGCAACAGTCTGCCGGATTGCCTGGAGGTGACGCGGCAGAACCTGAACGACGGTTGCGTGGAAGGGATGCGCCACCGCGACCTGCCGATCTTCTCCATTCAATGCCACCCAGAGGCTTCACCTGGGCCACACGACAGCTACCACATCTTCGGCGCCTTTGCCGAGATGATGTCGCAACACAGCGCCGCCTGAGACGAGTCCTATGCTACCGTTGCTGCCCTCCAGTCTTGGTCGCTGTCGCCTCGGTGTGGGCCGAGTAGACATAACCCCGCCTGCTGACGCCTATCACCGCAACTGGGGCGCCGCCCTGCACGATGCCGCCGAGGGCATCCACCGGCCGCTGCTGGCGACGGTCCTCGTTTTCGCTGACGACGACACCGGCGAGAAACAACGGGCCCTGTTTACCGTCGATCTCGGCTGGTTGCGCCAACGCGAAATGACGCAATTGCTCGACGGCCTGTGCGAGGGCACCGGACTTGATGAAGACAGCCTGGTCCTCACCTTCTCGCATACACATGCGGCCATCAACCTCGACATCGAACGTACTGCCGAGCCCGGTGGTCAACATATCGCACCGTATCTGTCTGCGTTGCCTGGGCTGCTGCTGGAAGCCTATGCCACTGCGTGCAGGACCGTTGTTCCCGTAGATCTGGCCTTCGGCCAGGGCCGTTGCGATCTGGCCCTGCACCGCGATGCCCGCGATGACGATCGGGGGATCTTCGTCTGTGGCCCGAATCCGGGCGGCCCGTCGGATGACACGGTCACCGTCATACGCGCCACGGATGATGGGGGCCGGCCCGTGGCACATGTGATCAACTATGCCTGTCACCCCACCACGCTGGCGTGGGACAACCGCCTGATCAGCCCCGACTACATCGGGGCCATGCGCGAAGTCATCGAAGATCAGACCAGGGCGCCCGCCGTTTTCGCTCTGGGCGCCGCCGGAGATCTTGGTCCCGTGCACGGCTTTGTCGGTACCCCGGAGACGGCCGATCGCAACGGTCGCCAGCTTGGCTACGCCGCCCTCGCCGCAATCGAAGCGCTTCCCACTCCGGCGCAGCAGTGGACGTATCGTGGCCCGGTTGTGTCCGGAGCCACCATCGGTGCATGGGAGTGGATGGCGCTCGATGAGGCCCGTCAGACAGCGGTACGCACTTTCGACAGCCACAGGATCACGGTCGAACTCGAACATCGAGAGCTGCCGTCAGCCGACGAGCTGCAGTCCGGTCTCACAGCGTGGGCGGCACGACAGAAGCAGGCCGAGATCGACGGCAACACCGATTCCGTGCGCGAAGCCAGGGCCCGAATTGAGCGCCTCCGCCGCTTGCAGAGATTGGCCGAAGCGGCGCCAGCCAGCGGCAAAATCAATTTCGATATCCACCTGTGGCGACTGGGCGAGGGCATCCTTGTTCTGCTCGGCGGTGAACCGTATCAACAACTGCAGGTGAATCTGCGCCGACGTTTCCCACAAACGAGCCTTGTCATCGCCGAGTTGTGCAATCAGCCCCACTCGTATCTGCTCCCCCGTGACCGCTATGGTCTGGGCCTCTATCAGGAGGAAGTCTGCGTTCTCGCCGCAGGATGCCTGGAAGCTGTCGAGGAAGCGATCGCCGATGCATTGTCTGCCTGGAACCTGACGCCCTCGATCACCTAAGGAGCTGTTCTCATGCCCATCGTACGTGAAGACGTTCTGCGCGCCCTGGCCTTCGATGTCTTCGCCGCCACAGGCATCCCCGAGGCAGACGCACGCATTGTCGCCGATCACCTCGTGGACAGCCACCTTGCGGGTCACGATTCACACGGCACCTGGTTTCTGCCATCCTACGCTCGTTCCATGAAGAAGGGCTATGTGCCGTGGGAGGACCGCCAGATCGTTCGCGAGAACCCCTCTCTGGTCATCATCGATGGCAAGGGAGGCAATGGCATCGTCGCCGTCACGCGTGCCGTGGACCTGGCAGTAGAGAAAGCCCGCACCTCCACTTTCGGCTTTGTCGGCCTCAACTCCGTCAGCCATATCGGCCGACTTGGCGACTACCCCCCACGCATCGCTGCACAGGGCATGCTGGGACTGGTGTGGCTCAATGGCGGGGGACTGTTTCTGGCTCCGTACGGCAGTGCCGACCGACGACTGCGCCCGGAACCCATCGCCTTCTCCGCCCCGCGCAAGAATGGCGCACCCTTCATGCTCGACATGACGATGACCGTCGTCGCCGGCGGCAAGATCGAGCAGAAGATCATTCGGGGTGAGCCGCTGCCTGAAGGCTGGGTCATCAACCAGCAGGGCGAGCCCGTCACCGATGCCGAGGAGTATCGCGACCCAAGCACGGGTGTATTGCCTCTCGGTGGTATGCAGTTCGGCCACAAGGGTCACGGGCTGGCCATGATGGTGGAGATGCTGGTTGGTCCGCTGTCCCATGCGGGCTGCACCAAGCAGGACGGCAAGGATGGCGGCGGCGTCATGGTCCTGGCCATCGACATCGAAGCCTTTACCGATCTCGACACCTATACGGACGAAGTCGAAGCGCTTGCCGAATGGGTTTGTTCCGCCCGGCCTCTGCCTGGCTTCAAAAAAATCTACGCCCCGGGCGAGATCGAAGAAGAGACACGCGCCGAACGCCTGGCAACGGGAATCGATCTGCCACAATCGGTCTGGGATGGCATCGGTGAGGTAGCCGCCGAGATGGGTGTCGCCGTGCCGGCCCTCGACTGACCAGCCGGCGGCGGCTACATCGACACGCCCAGCAGGCCCCGGGTGATCTGGAAGTCCGTGTTGCCCGTCTCCCACAACCGGGGACGCAGTCGCCGGGACGCGACCTCGACAAGAAGATCCAGCAACTGCCGACTACCGACTTCGTCCTGTGTGTCGATGACGGCATCCAAATCATCGGCGTAGGCTGCAGCCACAGTCGCGGAGCCCGTGATCTGCAGCATGGGGATCAACGGATGCCCCTGCAGCGGGTGCTCGCCGACATGCGCCAGCAACAGGCCCACGCCGGTAGCGCCCAGCGCAGAAACCACTTCCGTCCAGTGGCCGGTTGGTGCTTCCATCACATGCAATCCGGGCCCGGCGACCTGACCGTTTGCCAGCGAGGGTGCCGGCTGCGCCGCCAGATCAAGGGCGGCTGTGAACGCTTCACTTGCTGCCAGACCGCTACCTTCGGGCAACACTACCGTACCCCCTTCAGCCACGATCCAGCGCACCAGGCGCGCCAGAGATCGCGCTGCCGGGTCGGGCAGGCTGCCCCCCGCCAGCAAGCCCAGACGTAACGCTCCAGCATTGACGCTGAGCGACACGGGAGTCGATGCATGCGTGGCCTGCTGACGGAACCAATCCTCGACGCGATCCAGGGCCAGTTCGATGCCGCCATCCAGTTGCACCGAAGCAAAACCGAAAACGGTGGGGTCGATACCGGCATCGAGCATCTTGGCGCGCATATAATCGTTGTGGGTCTTCTCGCAGCCGTGTTCCAGCAGCAGCGCCGTTGCCACTGAGGGGTGTGTGAGATAGCCCTGCAGGGTTCGCGTGTAGATGTCCTCGCTGCCATCGGAGACACCACACCCCTCGGTATGCACCAGAGCAGCAAATCGCGTCAAGCCCAACTCTTGTGCCAGGCCCCGGTGGTTGAGGCGCTCCGCCGCCATGCGGGCAACCTGCCCGGAGCAGAGACTGGTGGGCAGCACCAGACCAATTCGATCAACGGCCGGGCCGGATGGTGAAGCAAGTGCGTCGATACAGACGTCAGGCGCCGCTTCGGTGCGGATCGCCAGTGGCACCCCTGTCGGGGCAGGCGCCGCCAACAATTGCTCCAGTTCGCCCGAGTCACGCTGCAACCAGTCACGCCAGATGGAAACCTGCGAGTGCCCCGCCGCCTCGCCGCGCGTTCGTTCGCCCGCTGCCACAGCAAGGGTGCGGGCGAAGAGTTGTCGCCCAAGATCGTCCATCGACACGCCGTCCTGATAGGCGCCGGCATTGACATCCATGTCCTGCGCGAGCAGCTCGAAACGCTGCGACGTGGTGACGATCTTGATGGTCGGCACGAAGGGAAAATTGGTGATCGAACCGTTGCCCGTGACGAAGTAGATCACATTGCACCCCGCCGCCACCTGACCCGCGATCGACTCAAGGTCGTTTCCAGGAGAGTCCATGAACCAGTAGCCGCTGTGCGGCATGGCCTCGGCGTACTCCAGGCAACCATCGAGAGGCACATCCGGGTGACGTTTCATCGCCGCCCCGATCGACTTCAGGACGATGTTGTAGAGCCCGCGATACTTGTTGCCCCCCGACGGGTTGCCCTCAGCGCTGGCGCCGTGCCAGGCGACGCGTTCCTTGAAGCGTTCGATCATCTCAAGGAAGCGGCGCGCCGCCCCCGCATTGCGCACGCGGTCCAGGACATACGGCTCGGCGCCGATCAACTCATCCGTCTCGGCCAGATTGGCCGAGCCACCGCAGGCGATCAGTTCCCGCGCCGACCAGGCGGCCAGGGGATTACCGGAGACGCCGGAGAAAGCGTCGGAGCCGCCACATTGCAGTGCCAGTTTGAGGTGTGCGACGGGCAGTTCCATGCGGGTCTGCTGCGCCACAAAACATTTTACCGCCGCGACAATGATCTTGTAACTCATCTCA
>CALFPI010000126.1 GCA_937919035.1 uncultured Gemmatimonadaceae bacterium | reverse complement strand
CTACTTTCCGCCGGACGATCGTTACGGGCGCCCCGGTTTTCCTCGTGTGTTGCAGAGCGTTGCTGACCACTACCGCAATCAACCGGATCGTGTCGAAGAGCAAGCGGAGAAGCTGCGCTCCTTCATTGCCCAGAACGCCGATCCGCTGACACGTGGCGATGATCTTGATGGAGCTCGTGGACTGGGAATTCTGCAACGGGCGGCGCAACAGCTCGTCAGCCAGCACGACGAGCGTTTCGGTGGTTTCAGTCATGAGGGACCGAAGTTTCCCAACAGTGCTGGTCTGTCACTGCTGCTGCGGCACTGGCATGTAACGGGCGACCGCGCCGCACTGACGGCAGCAACGCAGACTCTCGATTGCATGGCGCGGGGTGGCATCTTCGATCACCTCGGCGGTGGCTTCCACCGATACTCAGTCGATGAGCGCTGGCTGGTGCCGCACTTCGAGAAAATGCTGTACGACAATGCGCTGCTCGTTCCGGTCTACGTCGATGCCTGGCAGGCGACAGCAATGCCGTTGTATGCTGAAGTCGTGCGCGCGACACTCCACTACATCGTTCGTGAGATGACGGGCAAAAACGGTGGCTACTGTGCCGCGCAGGACGCCGACACCGAAGGCGAAGAGGGGAAGTATTTCGTCTGGACACCGGAGCAGGTCGAAGAGGTCATTGACGATGAAGAGACGGCAAGGCTGTTCTGTGCCTACTACGATATCACCCCGCAGGGAAACTTCGAAGGCAATTCGATCCTGCATACGGATGCTGACATTGTTGAGCAGGCGCGGCTGCTGGGTGTGACGGCACCGGTTCTGCAGGCGGCGGTCGATGCTGGACGGCGTCGACTGTTCGAGGCGAGGAGCTGGCGTACGGTTCCTACTCGGGATGACAAAATCCTCGTCGCCTGGAACGGTATGATGATCAGCGCCATGTCCCGCGGCTACGAAGCCTTTGGCGAAACTGTGTGGCTCGATTCGGCAAGGTCAGCGGCACAATTCCTGATCGATCACCTGATCGTCGATGGCAAGTTGCGCCACAGTTGGAAGGACGGGCAGGCACCCGTTGGCGCCTTTCAGGATGACTACGCGGCTTTGCTCGGGGGACTTGTCGATCTGTACGAGGCAAGCTTCGAATCAAAGTGGCTGAGTACCGCTGTGATGCTGGCGGATGGGATGATAGAGCGTTTCTGGGATGATGCAGGCGAGGGTGGATTCTACTATACCGAAGATGGTCGGAAGGACCTTCTCGTGCGCACAAAGAACCCATACGACGGGGCCACTCCTTCGGGCAACTCGATGGCAGCGTTGGTCTTGCTGCGACTGGCGGCCCTGACGGGTCAGGCTCGCTTTCAGCAGGTCGCCGTTGGTACATTACAGGCGTATGTGGGTCTGCTGGAGAACGCTCCGGCCGCCTGTTGTCTGATGGCATGTGCCTTGTCTCAGTACCGCAGCGGCCCCTTGGAACTGACCTTCGTGGGGGCACCGGAGGACCGCCAGTCGTTGTTGTGGGCGGCGCACAAGAGATACCTGCCGAATCGCGTCGTCTCCGGCGCTGACACGATCGTGCCGGCTGAGGTCACCGAACTGCTGCCGTTGTTGGCGGGGCGCGGGCCCGGTGCTGACGGGGGAGCCAGGGCGTACGTATGCCGCGACGCATCATGCTCGGCGCCCATGCCGGACGTCAAAGTCCTGGCAGATCTGTTGGACGAAGGCGTTCGTTGTGTTGGAGTGGGATGATGGCTGCACCTGAGTGCAGCGATCCCGCTTTCCCTCGCCTCGTCGATGGTGGCCTGTTCTACGACGAACGACATGGCTGCATCCATCATCTCAATGAGACAGCGGCGATGATCTGCGAAAATTGGCGCCAGGGATTGCGAG
>CALFPI010000125.1 GCA_937919035.1 uncultured Gemmatimonadaceae bacterium | reverse complement strand
GTCCGTCGACGGCCACGACGACGTCCCCCCGAACGAGAGCGCTGTGGGCTGCGGGTGTGTTGTCAGAGATGCCGGCGACAAACACGCCGCGAGGTGGTTCCAGTTGCAGACCCTCCTGGCGGACGAGTTGGGCGTCGACCTCCCCCATCTGAATGCCGAGGTAGCCACGCACGACACGCCCGTACTGGAGGAAGTCGTCCATCGCCTCATGGGCCAGGTCAATCGGTACGGCCAGGCCGTAGCCCATGAAGTAGCCGGTTTTCGTCGAGATCGCCGTATTGATGCCGATGACACGACCCCGCAGGTCGAGCAGTGGTCCACCGGAGTTGCCCGGATTGATGACCGCATTCGTCTGGATGAAGCTCTCGATGCGGAACACATCGCGTATGACCTCGGCCTGCCGACCGAGAGCACTGATAATTCCATGTGTCAGGGTCGAGCCCATATCCAGAGGAAAGCCGATGGCCAGTACCCATTCACCAATCTGCAGGTCTGCGGAAGACCCCAGTTCCGCCGTCGGCAGGTTGTCGGCCTCCACCTTGAGCAGGGCGATGTCGATCAGCGAATCGACGCCAACAACATGTGCCACCAGACGGCGACGGTCATGTAGTGTGACTTCAATGGAGTCGGCGTTCTGTATGACGTGGTGATTCGACAGAATGTATCCGTCCGACGACACGATCACACCCGAACCGAGGCCATTGAACTTGCCACCCTCGTCCGGGTCTATGGGAGGGTGGAACCGGGGCAGGCGTGATTCCATGGCACCCGATGTACGAATCAGGACAACGGCAGGCGCGACACTCTCGTAGACGGCTCGGAAGGCGCGACTCAACTCTTCGAAGCGAGCCACACCATCCTCGGCGCCCTGTGCCAGAGCCGACTGTGCCAGAGCCGACGTTGTCGCCAACAGAATGGCAGCGCTGGCGACGAGGGCAGTGACAGTCGGAGCGATTCTTGCCGAGCGTTTCATTTGAGACCGTACTCGTCGATCTTGCGGTAGAGGGTGCGCTCGCCGATGCCGAGAAGCTCAGCCGCCTTGCGGCGATTCTGGTCGACGGCCTCGAGGGTACGGACAATGGCGTTTCGTTCCAGATCCTTCAGCGACGTCGCCGTCGGCGCCGATGCTACGTCGTTGCGCTCCGTCCAGGGCGCATCGTTGGCCGAGGACAGATCGTCGTCATCCATGGTGTAGATGGGCCGCGCCAGCGGCCTCGACTTGTGGCTGACACGCTCCTCCAGCAGACCACGCACCTCCGCCACTTCGCGCTTCAGATCCAGCAGGGCGAAGTAAATCAGTTCGCGCTCCGACTGATCCGGCGTCTTGCCCGTAACCACCGGCAGGTGCCGGTTCTGGCCATTGACCGTTTCCAGATGCGGCAGCACGTCGCCGGGACCGACGGTTCCGCGTGGCCCGAGAAAGACCAGACTCTCCACGAGGTTGCGCAGTTCACGCACATTGCCGGGCCAATCATAGTCCAGCAGCAGATCCATGGCTGCCGCAGAGATGCCCTCAAAACGTGCAGCACGCTGGTCACGGCTCAACAGTTCAGCATAGTGTTGCACCAGCAGCGGGATATCGTGGCGTCGATCCCGCAGCGGCGGCAGATGCAACTCGACGACTTTGAGTCGATAGTACAAATCCCGGCGGAATTCTCCCCGCGACACCGCCGCCAGCAAATCCCTATTGCTGGCGGCCAGAACACGGACGTCGACGGGGATCGCCCGATCACCACCAATGCGGGTTACGCATCGCTCTTCGAGCACGCGCAGAAGGCGCACCTGCGCAGAGAGCGGCATTTCGCCGATTTCATCGAGAAACACCGTGCCGCCATCGGCCTGCTCAAAGAGCCCCCGGGTCTGTGAGCGAGCGTCGGTAAAGGCGCCCTTCTCGTGTCCAAACAACTCATTTTCAATAAGGTTTTCCGGGATGGCGGCGCAATTGATGGGCTTGAAAGGCGCTGCCTCGCGGCCGCTGAAGTGATGCAGGGCCCGAGCGACGACGTCCTTGCCCGTGCCTGATTCTCCGGAAAGCAACACGGTCACCGGCGTCGGGCCGATCAACAGGATCCGTTCGCGAATCTCCTGGATGACGTTCGACGTACCGACAAGCTGCTCCCGCAGGAAGCGAACCTGTTCCAGCAACTCCTCAACGAGTGCCGTCAGTTCCTCTGCATGGATGGGGACGACGGCGACCTTTTCCAGCGGGCTGCCGCGCGAAATGCCGTTCCACGCACTCGTCGAACCGCTGTTGAGAGCGATGACGGGCAATTCCCGCCGCCGGGCGAGTTCGTCGGCTGTCGCCTGCAGTGCGCGGTCGGGCAGATTGAGATCCACGAACACAAGATCGGCGTGGCGCTCAAGCAAGACCGACAGATGCATCGAATCACGCACGGGTACGACCTCTGCCGCCAGATTCTGCAGTGCCGTTGTGCAGGCATCGACCAGAGCGGGATCCTGCGTCAGCAGAAGAAAACGATAGTTGCCGAGCGCCATGGGTGAGCCAGGATCAGCCGTTTCGGTGGTCCTCACGGAGGATCGTTATCGAACGCCCCTCCGTGGAGATATAGCCCTGACCCTCAAGTCGCTTGAGGACGCGGGACACGGTCTCTCGAGTCGTACCAGACATGTTCGCCAATTGCTGGTGGGTGGGTCGGGACATGAGGGTGATACCGCGTTCGGATGGCGAGCCCTGCTCTTCGGCCAACTGCAGCAGCGTCT
>CALFPI010000124.1 GCA_937919035.1 uncultured Gemmatimonadaceae bacterium | reverse complement strand
CCGCTGCGGGATCACGAGATCGCTGCAGCAGATCGCCTCGACGATGGCCTGCCGCAATCGCTGGAGGCGTACCTGCGCAGGCAGGAACTTCGTTGGCTGAAGGTCAAGGTGAATGGAGATCTCAGCGCCGACATGGACCGTTTGCGGGGCATCGCGGCTCTCACCGACGAGGTCGCCGGGCCCGGCGTGGTGGCGATCTCCCTGGACGGCAACGAACAGTACGGTGAGTTGGCCAGCTTCGATGAACTGCTAGCCCGCATCGAAGCGGAGTTGCCGGCTTTCTATGCGGCGATCCGATATATCGAGCAGCCCCTGGAGCGTGCTGTTGCCCTGGACACGGCACAGGCCACGGGTATTGCTGCAGTGACGGCTCGCAAGCCGATGGTGATCGATGAGAGTGATGGTGATCTCGATGCCTTCTCGCGTGCCGTCGAACTGGGCTATCGCGGTGTGTCGACGAAGAACTGCAAGGGGCTGTTCAAGGCGCTGGCCAATGCCGCCCTGGCACGCCGCCTCAGTCAGGCGCGTGATGGCGAGTTCTTTCTTACGGGTGAAGACCTGATGAACCTGCCCATCGTCCCCGTACACCAGGATCTCACGCACGTTGCAGCGCTGGGTATCGATCACGCCGAACGCAACGGTCACCACTACGTACGTGGTCTGGATCACCTGTCCGCCAGCGAACGCCAACGGCTCCTCCAGGAGCATCCGGACATGTACTGCGCCACCAAGGATACCGGTCATGCGTCTGGTCACTCGTCTGGTCATCTGAACGTTGTGCGTGGCAGCATCGATATCCGATCTCTTCAGCGTCCGGGACTGGGTACGGGCGACAACGTCGATACGGGGGGGATGATTCCCCTCGACGACTGGACCTTTGACAGTCTGGCCTGAGAATGACGAACCACGAACAAGCCGTCGCCCGCCTGCAGGAAATGCTGCGCTTTGACACGACGAATCCCCCCGGCAACGAATTGCCTCTGGTCCAGCACCTTGTGGCTCAGTTGCAGGCGGAAGGACTGGAAGCGCATGTCCTGGAGGCAACGCCGGACCGGGCCAGTCTGGCAGTACGGCTGCGTGGTGATGGCTCACAACGGCCGTTGTTGCTGATGTCGCATCTGGACGTGGTGCCCGCTGAGCCGGCCCACTGGACCCACCCGCCCTTCGCCGGCGAGATCGCCGCTGACATTCTTTACGGGCGTGGCGCCATCGACTCAAAGCTCACCACTGCCGTGCACCTGCAGGTTCTGCTGATGGCACATCGCCAGAAGTTGCCCCTGAAGCGGGATCTGGTGCTGATTGCGGCGGCCGACGAAGAGGTGGGCGGGACGTATGGCATGGCGTGGCTCGCCGAACATCATCCTGAATGGCTCGATGCCGAGTACGGGATCAACGAGGCCGGTGGTTTTGCCGTGCTCGTTGATGGCCAGCCGATCTACACCTGCCAGGTTGCCGAAAAGGGTGGTGCGGATATCGACCTGGTTGCCCATGGACGTCCCGGGCACAGTTCGGTGCCGCACGATGACAACGCCATTGTACATCTGGGGGAGGCGCTGAAGGCTCTGGGCGGATCGCTGCCCCATCACCCGACCCCGTCGGTCCGGGCCTTTTTCGAAGCAGCCGCAGCGGCAGCGCGCCCCGAAGTCGGGGGCCTGCTGCTGGATCTGCTCGATCCGGTGCGCAGTGCTGCGGCACTGGCGTCGTTGCCGGCGGAGCCGCCGGTGAAGGGGATGTTTGCTGCCATGCTGCGCAATACGTGCGCCCCGACGATGCTCGAAGCCGGAATCAAGCGAAACGTGATCCCGTCGCAGGCAACGGTACGGCTCAGTGGTCGACCGCTTCCCGGCATAACGGAGCCCCAGTTCCTGGCGCAGGTGTCGGGGTTGCTGGGGGACTCGGTGCAGCATATCGAGGTCCAGACTGCGCGCTTCCGCCCGGGCGTGGCATTTGACCATGACACGCCGCTGCTTGGTGCGATGACTACAGCCCTGCAGAATCACGAACCTGGGGCGGTGTTGGCGCCCTATATGCAGACGGGTGGCACCGACGCACGCTACCTGACCGGATTCGATATCAAGGTCTATGGCTTCGTGCCGATGCGCTACGAGGCAGGCTGCGACTTTTTCGATCTTTGCCATGGCCATGACGAGCGTGTATCTCTGGCCAATGTCGCTTTCGCCGTGGATGTCACCTTCGACGTCGTGCAGTTGCTGAACCAATAACGGCCCTGCATTGGTTCAGGAGATGCCCAGTTTCTCCAGTTCGAGCAGAAATTCTTCCTCGCCCAGCACCCGCACACCCAGAGCCTCGGCTTTCGTCAACTTCGATCCCGCCTTGTCGCCGGCGATCAACAGGTCTGTCTTGCCGCTGACGCTGGCGGATGTCTTACCGCCGAGCCGTTCCACAATGGCACCGGCCTCCTCTCGCGAATAGCGTGACATCGAACCGGTGAGGACCACCGTCTTACCGGTGAAGAGGGTCACCTGAGCCGCGTCATCGGCGGCATCTTGCGGGGCTTCGCGCGAAAGTTGCAGACCTGCTGCGCGCAATTTTTCGATCACCGCTGCTGTCGCCGGCTCAGCAAAGAAGTCGCGCACGGACTGGGCAATCACCGGCCCGATTTCGTCCACCTCTGCAAGATCCTCCTCGGTTGCCGCTGCCAGACGCTCGATGGAGAGGAAATTCCGCGCCAGGTTTCGTGCCACCGTTGCCCCCACATGGAGAATGCCGATGCCGAAGAGCACCCGTTCAAAGGGCCGCTGGCGACTGGCTGTGAGGGCGTCGACAAGATTGCTGGCTGATTTCTCGCCGAGCCTTTCAAGTGCCGTGAAGGCTTCTGCATCGAGGCTGTACAGGTCACCGATGTCATGCACCAGGCCGCGGTCCACAATCTGCTCGACGACGGCCGTGCCAAGGCCCTCGACGTCCATGGCGTTGCGGCCGCAGAAATGCTCAATGCGTCGCTTCAGTTGGCCCTGGCAGGTTGGATTGACGCAACGACGGGCGACCTCGTCAGCATAAATCACGAGAGCCGCGTCACATACGGGACAGGTGTCGGGAAAGCGGAATGCTTCCGTTCCCGGGGGGCGCTCAGCGGCGACGATGCCGACAACCTTCGGTATGACGTCGCCACCCTTTTCCAGCAGCACGAGATCGCCCACGCGGATGTCCTTACGGGCGATCTCGTCGGCATTGTGCAGGGTCGCCCGCTGCACCGTGGAACCGGCGACACGAACGGGCTCCAGGATCGCCACAGGAGAGATCGTCCCTGTCCGCCCGACCTGCAGGCGGATCTCGAGCAGGCGTGAGCGCACCTGCTCGGCGCGAAACTTGTAGGCCATGGCACTGCGGGGGCTCTTGGCAGTGAAGCCCAGCTGCTCCTGCTGGGCCAGGGAATCTACCTTGATGACGACGCCGTCTACCTCGTAGGGCAGATCATCCCGCGCCGCCTCGCAGCGATCGTAGAAGGCGAAGACCTCAGCAAGGGATGGACAGTGGGCCCATGCGGGATTCACCGAAAAACCGAGGTCTCGGAGTGACTGCAGGCGCGCTGCATGCGTGGCATAGTCGAATCCCGCACGATCAATCCAGTAGGTGAAGCAGCGCAGTCGGCGCCTGGCGACAGCCTTCGGATTCTGCAGCTTGAGGGTTCCTGCCGTCGAATTGCGTGGATTGGCGAACATGGGCCGACCCGCCTCCTGCTGACTTTGATTCAGCGCGGCAAAATCTTCGCGCGCCATATAGACCTCGCCGCGCACTTCACAGGTGATGCCAGGTTCGCGCAGTCGCAGGGGAACGGCACCGATGGTGCGGGCATTGTTCGTCACTTCGTCACCCTGGGCGCCGTCGCCGCGGGTTACGGCACGCAC
>CALFPI010000123.1 GCA_937919035.1 uncultured Gemmatimonadaceae bacterium | reverse complement strand
CTCCAGGATCGACTGGGACAGATGTGGTTTGGCACGCGCAACAATGGTGTCAGCCGCTACGACGGCGGCAACTGGATCGATTTCAACTCCGAGGATGGTCTGCCCAGCAACGACGTGCGAGCCCTGCGCGAAGACCGTGACGGCAGGCTATGGCTGGCCATGGCTGGCGGCGTTGCCAGTCTGGGGCCCGAAGGCGTGACTCGCTACGGTCCAGAGGATGGTCTGCCACGGGGGGATGTGGTCGACATCGCCGAAGATGCAGATGGCAATCTGTGGTTCGCGGTGTTCGGTACGGGCGTCGTGCGTCATGAGGGGGACAGCTGGATTGTACTCGACGACGAGTCCGGTTTGCGCGGTGGGGTGACTGGTCTGGCCTTCGCCGCCGACGGGGCCTTGTGGGTGAGTACGTATACCAGCATCGATCGCTACGATGGTGACAGCTGGACGGTCTGGGATGAGACCGCGGATCTGCCGGAGATGCCAGTGTTCTCCGTGAGTACTGACCGCACAGGGGACGTGTGGGCGACGTTCCGGGGCGGTGTCGCCCGCTACGATGGTGACACCTGGACGAGCTTCGGCCCCGAACAGGTTCCCAATCTCGAAATGGTTTTCGACGCCTATGAAGACGTCAACGGAGACCACTGGTTCAGCACGAGGGCTGGTGCTGTGCGTCTGCAGGACGGCGAGTGGTCGCCCCTGGCATCGCAGTCGCCGTTGCCCCATCCTACGGTGGAGCAGATATCTCGTGACCGTGAAGGCGCCCTGTGGTTTGCCACGATGGGTGGGGCGAGCCGGCTCGATGACAGCGGCCTTGTCGTGTATACGGAGCAGGATGGACTGCCCGGTGGTGTCTACCACCTTCGTCGGGTCGACAACGGAGATCTGTGGATCGCGCACAACGACATGGCCGGTGTCACACGCCTGCGGGATGGTCAACTGACGACCTGGACCGAGCAGGATGGCCTGCCCGATGCTCAGGTTCATCGAGTCGAGCAGGACCGACAGGGACGCCTGTGGTTCCTCACCGGCAAAGGCGCCGTGCGCCGGGACGACGACCGCTGGTCGATTCTTGACAGCGGCGATGGCCTGCCCTTCAGCCAGGTGCTGACACTGCTGGAGTCGAGCAATGGTGATCTGTGGTTCGGTACCGCGAACGGCCTGGCCCGCTGGGACGGGCAGCATATTGAGGTCTTCGGGCCGGAGGACGGGGTGCCCGGTGAAGATGTGCTGGCACTGATGGAATCGAGTCGCGGAGACATATGGATCTCTGCTGAGTACGGTGTCGCTCGCTACGATGGCAAGACCTTCGAGACCTTCGATCAAGAAGACGGCCTGCCACGCTACACCCTCGAGATCATCGAGGCCGCCGGCGGTGATCTGTGGTTTGCCACCCATGGCGGCATCGCCCGCTTCGACGGCAAGATCTTCACCAAATACACCACCGATGACGGCCTCGCCTCGAATGACGTCCATGGTGTGCATATGGACAGCGAGGGCATTCTCTGGGTCGGCACCGATGGTGGTGGCATCAGCCACTTCGATGGCACGGTCTTTCAGAGCCTCTCGTCGCGCGACGGCCTGCCCGACAACCTTACGCTTTCTGTCGCGCCCGCAGGGGATGGTTCCTTCTGGATCGGTGGTGGTGGCGGGTTGTCCCGCTATCGGCCGCAGCCCATGGCGGATGTGCCGGTGTTCATCGACGCTGTCGTCGCCGATCGTCGCTACGCTGGCGTGGATGCAGTGGACGTGCCCACTTCGGTGGACGTCGTCGTCTTCGAGGTCCACGGCGTCAGCATGAAGACGCGCCCCGGCCAACTCGTGTTCTCCTACCGACTTCTCGGCCATCAGGACGAGAGCTGGCAACACACCCGCGATACCCGCATCGAGTATCACGGGTTGCCACGTGGCGACTACATCTTCGAAGTGCGTGCTGTCGATCGTGATCTGGGCGACAGCGACACGCCAGCGCGCGTGGCCCTCAGCATCCATCTGCCTTACGAACGGATCGCCCTGGTGGTGACACTCGCCATCGCCATCGGGCTCATTGCCTGGCAGGGAACAAGAATTGTGCGCCGCGATGCGCGTTTGCAGGATTCGAACCGCAGCCTCGAAGAGAATGCCAGGGCCCTGGAGCAGGCACACCAGGAGGTCCTGCGTGCCAGCCAGGCGAAAAGTGCCTTCCTCGCGAATATGTCGCACGAACTGCGCACGCCGATGAACGCCATCATCAACTTTTCGTCGCTGATTCTGGATCAGGCATACGGCGATCTGGCGCCGCAACTGCGCGACGCCGTCGAGGAGATCGACCGCAACAGCGGCAATCTGTTGAATCTGATCAACGATATTCTCGACCTGTCCAAGATCGAAGCGGGGGCGATGACACTGTCGCTGGCGGCGTGCGACCCGGCGACCTGCATCGACAACACCATCGCTTCGCAGATGCATCGGGCCCATGACAAGGGCCTGTTACTGGTGGCCCAGGCCTCTCCGAACTTGCCGATGATACAGGCCGATGAGCGGCGGCTGACGCAGCAGGTGCTGGTCAATCTTGTGGACAACGCGATCAAATTTACTGACAATGGTCAGATCCTTGTGGGTGCCGACCTCGTCGAGAAGGGTGTCCACTTCTGGGTTGCCGATACCGGCTGCGGCATCGGTGCCGCGGCACAGGCCCGCGTCTTCCAGCCCTTCTTTCAGGTGGATGATACCATGACACGTACCGCAGGTGGGACCGGCCTTGGTCTGGCGATCGTTCGGCGCTTTGTCGAACTCCACGGTGGACGATTGTGGCTCGAAAGTGAGCCGGGCGTGGGATCCACTTTCCACTTCGTCATCCCGCCCCTTCCGGCTTCGTCGGTCTGATGACCCAGATCCTCAGCCGGCCCGTGATCCTGCATGTCGAAGACAACCCGTCCAACCGCAAGGTCGTGCAGCATATCCTGCGTGGGGTCGATGTCACTCTCCTCGAGACGACCGATGGCGAACGCGGTCTGGCCATGGCCAAGGAATCACTGCCGAGCCTGATCCTGCTCGACATGCACTTGCCGGGTGCCTCCGGCTACGAGGTGGTGGCACAGCTGAAGGCCGACTCACGTACGCAGGACATTCCCGTCATCGCCCTCACCTCTGATGCGATGACGCCCGATGAGGACCGGGCGCGTGCTGCCGGATGTGATGACTACGTTGCCAAGCCGTTCCGGCCACACCAGTTGCTGGAAGCCATCCGACGGCACGTGGCATGCTGAAAGAACCTGCCCGCCCCGACGCCGCCCGCATTCTGGTTGTCGATGACAATCCCTCGAATATCAAGGCCCTGCGGCAGCGCCTTGAACTCGAAGGCTACGAAGTGCTCGAAGCCGCCGATGGCATGGCAGCACTTGCCTGTGCTGCCAGTGACCGACCGGATCTGGTCCTGCTCGATATCATGATGCCCGGCATGGATGGTTTCGAGGTGTGCCGGCGAATCAAAGAACTCGACGGCGCCGGCTTCGTCCCCGTCATCATGGTGACGGCCCTCGATACCCGTCAGGCACTGGTTCGTGCTCTCGACGAGGGGGCGGACGAGTTCGTCCGCAAACCCTTCGAGCCTGTAGAGTTGATGGCCCGAGTGCGCTCGATGCTGCGCATTCGTCGCATGTATCAGGAAAACACGCTCCTGCGCGAAGAGATCCGGACCGCATCCGTTGGCTCCGTCGGCCTGATCGGCGACAGTCAGGCGATGCAGCGCATCCACCAGATCCTGCAACAGGTGGCCGACTCGCGTGTGACCGTGCTGCTCACCGGGGAGTCGGGTACGGGCAAGGAGGCGGTGGCGCGGACCATGCACCAGCGCGGCCAACGACACGAGGGCCGTTTTGTCGCCGTCAACTGCGGATCCCTGTCAGAGGGCCTGCTGGAAAGCGAGTTGTTCGGTCATAGGCGCGGCTCCTTCTCCGGTGCCGTCGAGGATCGTGTCGGCCTGTTCGAAGCGGCCTCGGAAGGAACCATCTTTCTTGACGAGATTGGCGAGACGAGCCCCTCCATGCAGACCCGTCTGCTACGTGTCCTGCAGGAGTCAGAGGTCACGCCGGTAGGGGAAACCGAGGCACGGCCGATCAACGCCCGCGTGATTGCCGCCACCAATCGCGACCTGCAGGCGGAGGTCGCCAACGGCACGTTCCGTGAAGATCTGTTCTACCGCCTCAGCGTGTTCCCCATACACATTCCGCCCCTGCGTGAGCGTCGGGATGACATCCCGGCTCTGGTGCGACATTTCCTTGAACGCCACCGTGACCTGACGGGTGGCACGGCGGCACGCCTGACGCCGCAGGCGATCGATGCCCTGACGCGCTACGAGTGGCCCGGAAATGTGCGTGAGCTGGAAAACGAGATCGAACGAGCGCTGGTGCTGGCCACCGATGATGGCATTGTCGATGCCGCACTGCTGTCCGAAAAGATCAGCGGCCCGGCGGTGTCGGTGTCGCGCCGGCGGGGTGGCAGGCTGCGCGATGTTGTTGCGGATGTGGAGCGCGAACTGATCGGCGATACGCTCAAGGCGCATGAGGGCAACCGCAGCCGCGCCGCGGAGGCTCTTGGAATCACGCGCTACACGCTGCTGCAGAAACTGCGGCAGTACGGCCTGGACGAGTCGATCTAGCGCTACGGCCCTGCGCCGAAGCCCTCGGCAGACTACTTTCATCCTCTGCCAAAGCCATGCCTATGCCCCGATCCAGCGCCCTGCGCGACTACGCACTCCGTCGACTGCTGCTCATGCTGCCGACCCTGCTGGGGATCACCTTCCTGGTGTTCCTTCTGTGTCAGTTCGTGCCAGGTGGGCCGATTGATCAGATGCGCATGCGCATCGCCGGTGCCGGGGATTTTGGTGAGACCGGGTCCAGCGGCACACATCGCGCCTCCTCCGTCGACATCCCCGAAACGGATCTGCAGAGCCTGAAGCGTTATTACGGCTTCGACGAACCAATCCTCGTGCGCTATGCAACCTACCTCGGCAAGCTGGCGACACTCGATCTGGGGGATTCCTTTCGCTATACCCTGCCTGTTGAGGATCTGATCATCAGCCGTTTTCCCGTGTCGGTTTATTTCGGGGTGATCGCTTTTTTGCTGACCTATTCGATCTGCATCCCTCTGGGCATCGTCAAAGCTCTGCGGCACAAGAGCCACTTCGACAATATCACCTCGGTCCTCATCTTCCTTGGCTACGCCATTCCAGGCTACGCCCTGGGTGCCGTGCTGCTGGGTTTGTTCGCCGTGCAGCACGACTGGTTTCCCCTGGCCGGCTTCGAGAGTCAGGGCTTTGCGGATCTGTCGCTGATGGGCAAGATCGGCGACCGGATTCACCATACGGCACTGCCGGTGATCTGCTACGCCATCCACCTGTTCGCTTTCATGACGATTCTGATGAAGAACAGTCTGTTGGAGAACATGAGCGCCGACTACGTCAAGACGGCGTTGGCCAAGGGGATGACCTGGAAGCGCGCCGTCTTCGGCCATGCGCTGCGCAACTCACTGATCCCGATTGCCACCAGCTTCGGCAACAACATCTCGCTGATCCTGACGGGCTCGCTGTTGATCGAACGGGTCTTCGGCATCCCCGGGATGGGTCTGCTCTTCTTCGAGGCCATCACCGCCCGGGACTATCCCGTGGTCATGGGTTACATCTTCATCTCCTCGGCTCTGCTGTTGCTCGGCAATCTGCTGAGCGATCTGTGCGTCGCCATCGCCGATCCGCGTGTCAGGTTTGGCGAATGATGCGGTGGCGCCTGAATCCCATCACGCGCAAACGCCTGCAGCGCTTCCGCCGCATTCGCCGGGGGTTCTACTCCTTTGCCGTCCTGTTGACCCTGACGGTGGTCTCCCTGTTCTCCAACTTCCTGGCCAATCGCCGGGCGATTGTCGTCAGCTACGAGGGCACGCTCTACTTTCCCACGTTCCAGTACCACGATATGGCCACCTTCGCGCAGCAGGACGAGTACGGCTTCGATGATGTCGAGGCCGACTACCTGTCGTTGCAGGTTCGCTTCGCCGCCGACGAGAGCAACAACTGGGTGCTCATGCCACCGGTGCCTTTCGATCCATACGAGCCGGACTTCGACTACGCAGAGCCGCCACCGAATGCGCCGGACAGCCGCCACTGGTTTGGCACCGACTCGCAGGGTCGGGATGTGCTGGCGCGGCTGCTCTACGGCTTTCGAATTTCCATTCTGTTTGCCGTGACGCTGGTCTTTGTCGGCCAGGTGTCAGGCACCGCCATCGGCTCGCTACAGGGGTTTATTGGCGGTCGTTTCGACATCTACAGCCAGCGGTTCATCGAGGTCTGGTCGACGCTGCCCTTTCTCTATGTGGTGATTCTGCTGGCAACTTTCTTCAAGCCGGGCTTTCTGCTGCTGCTGGCGATCATGGCTCTGTTCGAGTGGATCCGCATGACCTACTACATGCGGACCGAGATGTATCGCGAGAAGACCAAGGAATACTGCCTGGCGGCACGCTCCTTCGGCGCCTCCCGCGGGCGCCTGATCTTTCGACATCTGTTGCCCAACTGCCTGACGCCACTGGTGACGATCACACCCTTTGCCGTTGTCGGGGCCATCAGTGCACTGACGGCTCTCGATTACCTGGGCTATGGTCTGCCTGCACCCACGCCGAGTTGGGGCGAGATGATCGATCAGGCCCTGGCAAGCCAGAATCGCGACAAGCTCTGGTTGAGCATCGCACCATTCTCCGCGATCTCGATCACCCTGCTGCTGGTGACTCTCATTGGTGAGTCGATCCGCGAAGCCTTCGATCCCAAGCAATACGCTCAATACCGGTAACCGAAAGGACCTCCATGTCCGCACATGCCAGATCTCTGACACGCCTGCTGCTGCCCGTCGCCCTGTTGGCCCTGACCCAGGTGCTGTTGCAGCCGGCTGCCGCCGAGGATCTGTCCGCCATCGACTGGGTGACCAACCATGATGACCCACCCATCGGCGATCCGGTGGCGAAAAAGGGTGGCACCTTCTATACGAGCATGACCTCCTATCCGTTGACCCTGCGCGTTGTCGGCCCCAACAGCAATGATGCCTTTGCTGGCTGGAAACGGGCGTACACCATGAGCTTCTCACTGGTCATGCGGCACCCGACGACGGACAACTACATCCCCATGATGGCGACGCACTGGTTGGTGCAGAGCGACGGCCGCACGATCTACTACAAGTTGGATCCGGATGCCCGCTGGAGTGATGGTCAGCCGCTGACGGCAGCCGATTACGTGCACACCTGGCACATGCTCCAGAGTGAGAACATCGTCGATCCGTCGTTCAACCAGTACGCTCGCGACTACTACGAAGAGGTCGTCGAAGTTGAGCCGTACGTACTCAAGGTTGTTGGCAAGGTGGAAAGCTGGCGCCCTCTCGACATGTTCGACATCTGGGCGACGCCCAAACATGCTGTAACGCTGGAGGAAGGCTTCCCCGAACGCTACAACAGCGCCGTGCTTCCCGTGCAGGGCCCCTACGTACTCACCGAACAGGTTGTCGGCCAGTACGTCGTCTTTTCCCGGCTCGAAGACTGGTGGGGACGGGACAAGCACTACATGCAGGGCATGTACAACGTCGATCAGATTCACATCCGCGTCATCGACGACAACGACCGGGCCTTCGATTTTTTCAAGAAGGGGGAACTGAGCTACTACACGGTCAACACAGCAAAGAAGTGGGCGGAGGAGATGGACTTCGACGCCATCAGGAAGGGGTGGGCCCACCGCAAGCGCCTGTTCGTCGATTACCCCCAGGGCGTCTACGGCTTCGCCATGAACCTGGAGAAGCCCATCTTCCAGAACAAGGATTTCCGCAAAGCCGTGCAGCACCTGTTCAACTTCGATGAGATCAATACGAAGCTGATGTCCAGCGCCTACTATCAGCAGGTCTCAGCCTTCACCGGCACCGAATATGAGAATCGCGATCTGGTGCCGTACGGCTTCGACCCGCGCAAGGCGCGTGCGCACCTGCAGGCGGCAGGGTACAAGAAGCGTGGCGATGACGGCATTCTCGTCAACGCCGAGGGCCAGCGTGCCAGCTTCACTCTGTCCTATGGCAGCAAGGGGCTCGAGCGCCACATGACGGTCGTCAAGCAGACCTTCCAGCGTTTTGGCGTCGAGATGGATTTGCGTCTGCTGGAACCGGGAACCGCCTTCCGGAACGGCCTCGAGCGCGAGTACGAAATGACGATCATGTCGCGCACGTCGGGTCTCTATCCCAGTCCGTATCAGTACTTTGCAACCGAACTGAAGCAAACCAAGAACAACAACAACGTCTGGGCCTACGGCACCGCTCACACCGACTCCTTGATCGATGTCTACCGCTTCGATACCGACAAGCAACACCGCGTAGCGGCGATGTACGAGTTGGACGCCATCATCCAGGACGAGGCGTTTTACGTGCCCTTCTGGCAGGCGCCTTTCATGCGTTTCCTCTACGTGGACTCCCTGGTGTTTCCTGCGTCCTTCTTCCCCAAGCGCACGCAGGGCATGACGGACTGGCAGGTCTTCTGGATCGATGCGGATCGCGATACGCGCCTGCAGGAGGCCATGGCGGCGGAGCGCTCCCTGGGTGAGGATACGGTCGTTGATGTCGATCCCTACCTGGTGAAGGATCGCATCGAGGCGGCCTTACGTGCCGCTGCGGCGCGCTGAAGAGATAGCGACGGCGGATGGCACTGCTCGAGGTTGAGGATCTGTGCACCGTGTTTCACACCGAAGATGGTGTGGTCCATGCCGTTGATGGCGTCTCCTTCCAGGTGGAAGCGGGCAAGATCCTGGGCATCGTGGGCGAATCCGGCTGTGGCAAGAGTGTCACCGCTATGTCCGTGATGCGTCTGATCCCGGATCCACCCGGACGGATTGAGTCGGGGCGCGTGTTGTGGAAGGGGCGCGATCTGCTCGCCATCGATGCGGACGAGATGCCACAGATCCGCGGTCGCGAGATCGCCATGATCTTCCAGGACCCCATGACGTCGCTGAATCCGGTGTTCACCATTGGCAAACAACTGGGTGAGGTCCTCGACAGGCGTTTCGATTTGCGCGGCGCTGCCGCCGACGAGCGCATGGTGGAAGTTCTCACACATGTAGGGATCGCCGATGCCGAGCAGCGCCTGTCGCAGTATCCACATGAGCTCAGCGGCGGCATGAAGCAACGAATCATGATTGCCATGGCGCTGATGTGTCGACCGGACCTGCTCATTGCCGATGAGCCAACAACGGCTCTCGATGTCACGGTGCAAGCCCAGATTCTGCACCTGATGAAGCAGTTGCAGCAGGAGTTCGGCACGGCCATCGTGCTCATTACCCACGACATGGGGGTAGTCGCCGAAACCTGCGATGATGTCGTGGTCATGTACGCCGGCAAGGTCGTGGAGAGTTGTGGGGTATTCGAGCTCTTCGCTGCGCCACGGCACCCGTATACTCGTGGACTGCTTGATAGCATCCTGCGACCCGGGCGTTTGAAGGACACACCGGTGCCCACCATCGAGGGGGTTGTGCCATCGCTGTTGCAGCCCCCTGCAGGCTGTCGCTTCGCCGATCGCTGTGCGCGGGCCGTGGCGCAGTGTCACCAGGACGAGCCCTTGCTGGCTACAGTCAGCGACGATCATCTGGTGGCGTGTCACCTGCCGCTGGAGGTGCCGCCGTCATGAAGGCCCATGCGCTGGTCGAAGTGAGAAACCTGCGGAAGCACTATCCCGTGCGTGGTGGGGTCTTCGGTCGACAGCGGGACACGGTACGGGCGGTGGAGGATGTGTCCTTCCTGCTGCACGCCGGTGAGACGCTGGGCCTGGTCGGCGAATCGGGCTGCGGCAAGTCGACTCTCGGGCGCACACTGATGCGTCTGGAGGAGCCGACGACGGGAGATGTTCTGTTCGAGGGCCGCAATCTGGCGAGCGCCTCCGCCGCTGAACTGTTCACCCTGCGACGCGATGTGCAGATGATCTTCCAGGATCCCTACTCATCGCTGAACCCACGCATCACGATTGGCGAGGCGGTGCGCGAACCGCTCGATATCCACCGACTGGGCAGTGCCGACGACCGCCGTGCCCGTGTGGACGAGTTGTTCGAGGCCGTCGGTCTCAGCCCCAAAGTGCAGGAGCGCTATCCGCACGAATTCTCCGGAGGCCAGCGACAACGTGTCGGCATCGCGCGCAGCCTGGCGTTACGCCCCAGGGTGATCGTCGCCGATGAGCCGGTGTCGGCTCTGGATGTTTCGGTACAGGGGCAGGTGCTCAACCTGCTGGTGCAACTGCAACGTGATCTGGGTCTGACCTACCTGTTCATCTCGCACGACCTGTCCGTGGTGGAGTACCTCAGTGACCGTGTGGCGGTGATGTATCTGGGACGTATCGTCGAGATCGGCAGGCGCAGGTCGATCTTTTCCGCCCCGGCGCATCCCTATACACGGGCACTGCTCGAGTCGGTACCGATTGCCGATCCCCGCAAACGGCGCGATCGTGTGCCGCTGCAGGGCGAGACACCCAGTGCAGTTCATCCGCCATCGGGCTGTGCTTTCCACCCAAGATGCCCGCTCGCGGCGGCCGTATGTCGTGGTGAAGTACCAGCGCTGGAGTCGGTCCGAACCGACGGCGACGACGGACATCTGACGGCCTGCCATCGTCATGAAGAGATCTGAGCAACCGGCAGCATCGGTGTTGGCGGATCACGCCGTGGGCATCGGCGTCCCCGGCGTGTCGGTGGGCGCGCGCATCTTGCGGTCGCTGTCCTGGCGCCGGCCGAAGCCCGAACGCTCGGCCTTGCCCTTGCGACGATCCACGACGTCTCCGTGGCAACCGGGGCAGACTCTGGACTTCATGTGGATTCGCGACCAGCAGTGCCAGCAATTGCGACCGATTCGCAATTTGGTAACCAGTACGCCAATGGGGCCCAGGATCGCACCCAGAGCAAAACCGACAAACCAGAGCCCACCATATCTCACGGCAGAAACAGCCGCCCAGCAGGCACAGATCATCGACGTCGTAGCAAGGGCAAAAGCAAGAGCAAATTCCGGCATGTGGGTCCCCCCGGGTGTAATTTCGAAGATGGGAGGATACATCATCCGAGACGCAGGGAAAAGGGGCGGCGCCCTCATACATGTGCCAGCCAGAGGGCACGCCGGCTCGCAATCCGACGTATGCCTCACGGCCGCTCTACGCAATCCGAGTTGTCACCCTCCTCGTACTCCGGGGATGGCATGAAGCTGGCTACTGCTGTCGTCCTGTTGTTGTGGCCCGTCCTGGCCTTCGCGGGCGTCGCCGGCAGCCTGGAAGGCGTGGTGACCGACGCCGCAACCGCCGAGCCCATAGCTGGCGCCAGCATCGTCGTCGTCGAGACCCGGCAAGGCACGATCACCGACACGCTCGGCCACTACCGGTTGCACAACATCCGCGCGGGCACGTACGAAGTGCAGGTGTCGATGCTCGGTTATCGTGCTGTGGCAATGTCGGGTGTCCTGATCCTGCCCGATCGCCGCGCCGAACTGGACGTGCCTCTGCCGGTAAGCCCGATTCAAATGCAGTCGATGGCGGTCATTCTGCAACGTCCGCTCATCGAAACCGACATAACAGGCACTGCATATCGAATCGATGCCGGTGGTCTGACGGGGCTGCCGGTGGACAGTTTCCAGGATGTGATCGGTCTGCAGCCGTCGACCACGGTGGAAGGGCACATCCGCGGTGGCAAGGTGCGCGAGACGATCTATCTCGTCGATGGATTGCCGGTACAGGATGTCATCCAGGGTGGCGCCGGCGCCGAGCTTCCTCTGAGTGCAATCTCGCAGATGACGATCCAGACCGGTGGTTTCGATGCCGAGTACGGAGATGCGCTTTCGGGCGTCGTCAATGTCATTTCACATACCGGCGGCGATACACACGAAATGTCGGTTCGCCTGGCCAAGGATGACATCTTCGGCGGCGAAGAGGTCAACCACCGCAACGAGATGGAAGTCGCCGTCAGCGGCCCACTGGGTTCGCCCAAGCTGTCCTACTTCTCCGCCAGCAACGCGCTGTGGACGGACACGCCCTGGTGGCAGGACATGCAACATTTTTTCAACTCGCCCGTGCGCAAGGAGTTCAACGGCCTGACCAAGGTCGACTTCAACAGTCCGAAGCGGGGCCGGCTGACGGCAGAGCTGATCTACTCCATGCAGCGCTGGCGCGATTACGAGTTCAGCTGGCGCTACAACCTGGATGGTCTGCCGACCCGAATGCGGGATTCCTATCGCGCTGCGCTGCTGTGGACTCGGGCCGTCACGCAACACACCGCTGTATCGGCGAGTCTCAGCCGTTTTTCGCTGCACTCCCGCATTGGTGAGGGTGGCGCGGCGGCGATCGACACCACGCCCTATGACTATGACTTCTACCTGCTCTACGTCACCTCCGGTGCCCGTTCGTGGTGGGCCGATCAACAGCAACACACGTATACACTCAAGACGGATGTGACACACGAATTCCGCCAGCGGCACATCCTGAAGACGGGAGTGGAGCTCAAGCAGTACGACATCGATGCCAACCTGCTGCGCCTGGAACCACAGACGACATTTTTCGGTCGCCCGCTGGTGTTTGCCCCACAACTCAACTACAGCACCGGTTACCACTACTATCCGCGCGCCGGTAGTGCCTACATCCAGGATCGCATCGAGGGTGAGAATCGAACGACGCTGTCCTTTGGTGTGCGGCTCGATTTTCTCGACCCGCGGGCGGAGCGGCCCGCTGTCGAACTGATACCGACGACGGCGGCGCAGTACAACGAACAGGTGACGGGTTTCACGCCGGCACGGGTTAAGTATCACGTCAGTCCGAGACTGGGCGCCTCATTTCCTCTGTCAGACCACAGCGTGTTCTTCGTCAACTTCGGGGAGTACGTGCAGTTCCCACTGTTCGATCATCTGTACTCCGGTCTGGACAATGTCAGCCTGCGCGGTGGCGTCAATGTACTGCGCGGCAACCCCGATTTGCTGGCAGAAAAGACCCGCGCCTTCGAAGTCAGCGTGCGCCATGAACTGACACCCGAAATCGTCGGGTCCGTTACCTATTTCCGCAAAGAGACGCGTGATCAGATCGACGCCAAGACCTTTGTTCCCACCAACAGTCGCATCGCCGGCGATTACGGCTTCTCCGAGTTCGTCAACAATCCCACGGCTACGGCGCGCGGCTTCGAGTTCCTGTTGTCACGTCCCCGGGGCACCGTGCGCGGCAATCTGTCGTACGCACTGATGCGCACAGAAGGCTTGAGCGAGTCCGAAGATCAGGGCATCAACCTGGCGCAGTGGGGTTTCCCGGTGGCCAACACGCCCTTCCCGTTGAGTTGGGATCAACGTCACACGGTCAAGGCGGACCTGATCATGGACCTGCCCAGCGGGGCGCAGATGGACATCGTGTGGCAGGCGCACAGCGGTCGACCGTATACCTGGTACCCCTCGGCGGATGGCTTTACCGCGGACAATCCCAATCAGCCCTTCATCCCCAACAACCGCCGCATTGCCGACTACAGTCTGCTGAATTTCAAAATCAGCTGCCCCCTGCCCATGGCGTGGGGTGTGGGACTGACGGCGTATCTCGACGCACGCAATATCACCGATGCGCTGAACGTGCGCTGGGTTGATTCTTCCGGTCGCGTCGGTGGTGAGTTGGCCGATCCGACAGCCTACTACCCGCTTCGCCGTGTGGTGCTGGGGCTACGGACACAATTCTGATGAAGCTTCTTTGGCATCGGGCCCTGGCACTGCAGACCTTGCTCGCATCATCTCTGTTGATCCACTCCTGTGGCGAGCAACTGCCGACGCGTATCGTGCCAGCAAGCCCGTTGACGATCTCGGATGTGTTCATCAGCCAGGGAACCGGCGAGAACGGCATCCAGGTCACGGTCAGCGCCAGCGTGCGCAACGATTTCGACGAGACCTTTGATGGCGTTGTTGCTGTCACGGGCGAGTTGCACATCTGGTGGCCACGGCGCCCGGATGTCGAGGCGCATATACCGCTGGCCTTCACTGACCAGATTCGCCTGGCACCCGGGGGCAAGTATCGCGTGGAGCAAGTGTGGCTGCTGACGACAGACGACGGTCGCGATGTGCTCGATCTGCTGGTGTTCTCGGCAGCGGACATACACTTTGGCGTGGTCTATGCCCAACCCGAAACGTTCGTCGCCAGCCTGCGCATGACGGTCTTCCATGAGACCGGACTGCTGTCGACGGGACCGCGGGAATTCACCCTGCAGGGCTGGAGAGTCATCAGCGACAACGATCTGTAGATGCAGCGCATGGCATCACATGCCCGTGCCGGCCGCGCCGCCCTGGCACTGCTGTTCTTTCTCTCCGGCTTCACCGGGCTCATCTATCAGGTGCTCTGGGTTCGCCGCTTTACCCATGTCATGGGCAGCAGTTCGGTGTCGGTCAGCGTCGTCATCGCCGCCTTCATGGGCGGTCTGTTCCTCGGCGCGGTAGTGCTCGCACGTTTGCTGCACCGGTGTCGCGTTGAGTTGCGCTGGTATGCTGCGCTGGAAGGGCTGATTGGCGTCTGGGGATTGTTCTTCGTCTGGGCTTTTCCGCACCTGGCCGACGCCTATGGGTGGCTGCCGCAGGGCGGCTCGGGCTTCGCCGGCTTGGCGCCGAAGGCGTCGTTCTCGGCGCTGCTGATTCTGCCGCCTACGGCAGCAATGGGAGCGACGCTGCCGCTCATGGTGCAGTACGTGGAGCGCCGCGGCAGCAGTTTTGCCGATGCGATCGGCTGGCTCTACGCCGTCAACACGGCGGGCGGCGCTTTCGGGGCCCTGCTTGCGGGGTTCGTGCTCATCGAGTTTGTCGGCATCAACACGAGCCTGCTGTTGATGGCGGCCATCAATCTCGCCGTCGGCCTGGCAGCCTGGCGATTGGCCGCCAAGCCAGAAGGCAGAACGGAACCTGCGGCGGCCACAGACGAGCCGACAGGGGCCGGTGCCGCGTCGCCCTTGCTGGCCGTCGCTTTCGCCTCCGGCTTTGCCGCAATCGGCTGCGAAGTGCTATGGACCCGTGGGCTGAAGTTCATCATCCAGAGCAGCACGTATTCGTACTCATTGATCCTTGGCCTGTTTCTTGTCGGCCTCGGGCTCGGCGGCGCCAGCTACCAGCGATGGTGCACCGGCGTTGACCAGCGCCTGCTGTATGGTCGTTTGCAGAGCGGCATCGCCGCCTGGGTGCTACTGACACTGTCCCTGCTCTACAGCGTAGCGCCGATGCCCTGGTTCCAGGATGGCCTGCTGGGCCTGGTGTACGACAGTGCCTACCACTGGAGTCTCGGGCTGCTCACGTTCGGCTTGATCTGCTTGATCGTCCTGTTGCCACCGACAATCGCCATGGGTGTGTCGTTCCCGGCGCTGAGCAATCTCTACCACCGCAGCACCGGTCGTCTCGCCGGTCGT
>CALFPI010000122.1 GCA_937919035.1 uncultured Gemmatimonadaceae bacterium | reverse complement strand
GGTTCCCATCTGTCGGCCATCACGTCGGCGATCCGTTGGTCTACGAGTTCCGGGCTCTCATCGAGGATCCGGCGCACGCGATCAACGTCGACGGCACGAAGGGCCTTGAAGTATGACTCGGTCTCGGCAGGGACAGGGGACCGCACCGAGATGTGCGCCACCATCGCCTGCCAACTCACCTGACCATATGATCGAGCCAGCACAAGTTGCGCGTCTGTCAGACGCGCGGCGGCGGCACTTATGCTGCGTGGATGGAACTCAGCGAAGTCAGCCACAGCCTGCGCTTTTCCGTCGCGGTACGCGGCGAGCAGGCTCTTGGACTGATTCTTGAGGTTTTCGAGGTTGGGTGCTGCAGGAAGGCGGCGAAAGGCCACGGCAATCCTCCGGAAGAAGCGCGCCCAGAGGTCCGCATATGCGGGCGCAAGGAAGGTTGCCGGTGCGGAAGCACCGAAAAGGGGGTGGAACGACGGGTAGGCTTGGCCCTTTCCGCGGACCGGTCGCGCCCCGCTGGTCGCGATGGTCCATCTATTATTGTGCCTGACCTGCCATGATGTCAACCCGCCGCGACCACAATCTGGATTCGCGCCATACAGCCGGCGCAACGGGCTCGTATATTCGCTCTGCTATCGGACTCGGTCTGTCGGCGCCATGGCATCCGGCCAGCGTTGCGCGTGACGGGCCTGACATTTCACATACCTGGCACAGATGACCCCTGATACACTGCAGTCCCTTGCTCGTGAGCACGGCACACCTGTCGTCGTCGTGGACCATGAAATTCTGCGGCAGAACTACGCAAATTTCATGCGTTGTCTGCCGGATGTGCAGGTGTACTACGCGGTAAAAGCCAACCCCGACCCCGCCATTCTCCGAACCCTGTATCGGGCGGGCGGCAGCTTCGACGTGGCGTCTCTTGCCGAATTCATGCTCGTCCATGATCTGATCAAGGACCTGCCCGCGTCGCAGCAGCAGGACTTCATCTGGGATCAGATCATCTACGCCAATCCGATCAAACCGAAAGAGACACTGCAGGCACTGGATCAGTACAAACCACTGGTCACCTTCGACAATGCGCTGGAACTGCAGAAGATCAAACGATTTGCACCCCATGCCGGCGTGATCCTGCGACTCAAGGTCCCCAACACTGGGTCGATGGTGGAGTTGAGCTCAAAATTTGGCTGCGATCCGGGCGAAGCAGTGGCACTGATTCAGCAGGCCGCCGATCTGAATCTGGTCGTGGAAGGGATCAGTTTCCACGTTGGCAGTCAGTGCACGAATGTGGAGAACTATGTACAGGCGCTCCATCTTGTGGCGGGCGTGATCAGCGAAGCGCTTTCCCGGGGCCACGAGATCAGGATCCTGGATATCGGCGGCGGATTTCCCGCGCCCTACAATCAGCATGTGAGACCTTTCGATGATCTGGCACAGGTGATCGATGCCGAGATCCGCCGGTTGTTTCCGGACCTCCAGATCATCGCTGAACCTGGCCGGTTCCTGGTGGCCTCAGCGGCCATGTCCGCGGCACAGATCATCGGCAAGGCCCTTCGTGACGGAAAGACCTGCTACTACATCGATGACAGTGTCTATCACACCTTCTCCGGCATCATCTTCGACCACTGTGTGTACCCACTGAAATCATTCAAGGAGGGGCCGGAGAGCATCTGTGCCGTCTTTGGCCAGACCTGTGATGCCCTCGACACGATCTCCCTGGCAGAAAACCTGCCCGATCTTGAAATGGGTGATTTTCTCTATGCAGAGATGATCGGCGCCTACAGCAGTGCGTCGGCGACCGGATTCAACGGTTTCCCTCCGGCGAAGGTCGTGCACGTGAATGTGTGAAGTCCTGGTTACCGGTAGCGCCCGTGTTCTCTGCAGGCTCTGAAGTAGGCAAGATGGCTCGCGCCGTGTTCATGGATTGTGATGGGGTCATCTTTGCCAGCAATGCTGCCAAGGCGGCGGTCTTCACCACGGTGCTGGCAGCCTATCCGCCGGATGCTGTCGCCCGCTTGCAGGCATTGCTGCATGTGGAGGGCGGGATCTCACGTTACGTCATCCTGCGCCGCTTCTTCACTGAGATCCACATTGTAGCGGATGTGGAGTCAGCAATCGAACAAGCGCTCAGGGCGTTCGGCACTGCCTCTCGCGCAGTATACCGAGATCTGCAGCCCTTGCCGGAAGCACTCGAATTCGCCGCGCGTAGGGGCGGCCCTCAATGGGTGACGGTCGTTTCAGGGTCGGATCAGGAGGAGCTGCGCGCCGTTTTCGACGAGCACGGGATCGCCCATCAATTTCGTGACGTGCTCGGCTCGCCCACAACCAAGCCCGTGCACATGCGAGCCGTGCTGCAGGCCCTCGGTCGGGGCGATGGCATCATGATTGGTGATGGCAAAGCTGATTTCGAAGCGGCACAGGCACTGGACATCGACTTCGTCTTCCTTGCCGCCCACAGTGACTGGACCGATGCCACGACAGCCCTGCGCGGCGCGCCTCGAACGCGGATCGTGCAGACCTGGGCCGAACTTTTGGCGGATGAAGCTCTCGGACTTGCTCCCCGCCAGCACCCCGATTGATATGGACCCGCCGGTGTCCTAGTACCAGGACTGGCGGCGCAGCATTTCCTGTTGCGCCGCCAGGCAGAGCATCGATACGGGCGCGCACCCAGGCGTAGAAGTCCGCATGGATCGGCTCCGTCCATGCGGCATCGATCTGCCCCGCCGAATACAGGCCCGCCTTCAGGCGCTCGTAACCGAAGGCGTCCTTGAGCTGAATCAGTTCGGCCGTTTCGACGACTTCCCGGGCCAGATGAGCGGGTATGAATGTGACACCCTCCCGCAACCCCAAAACCACATCGCCCGCCATCACGGCAGCGCGACCGATGACGATGGGGGTGTTGTAACCGATGATCATCGTCTGATCGTACGAGCCGGAAGTGGAGGGATCCCAGTTCCGGTTGAAGACGACGAAATCATCAAGCTCGAGCACGCCGGCCAGATCGCGGGTCCCGCCCCAGACGACGGCTCCCGTGCCCGTCCTGTTGTGGATCATGTTTGCCAGATTGTCACCGATAAAGCCGCCACCAATCTGCTTGTCGAGCAGGTCCGCGACGATGACGTCACTGGTGACAAGCCGATCCATGACCCAGTGCTTGTCCCGCCCCTCCAGGCCCAGAGCTTCTGCCGATTCGTTGACAACATCGGCCAGATCCGGACGATGTGGGATGAAATTGCACGTCACCGCTCGGCCTACGAGAACCGGATCCGTATGTGTGACTTCCCACTTGCCCTGAAACTGGCAGTTGTAACCGTGTGCTCTCAGTACGGTCCAGGCCTGCTCGCAGGTCACCCGGCGCATGCGCTCCAGGATTGAGTCGGCAACCTTCGGTCTGCCATCGGCAAAGCGCTCGCCCTTATACTGTCCAGTGTAGGCCAACATCTGTTCCGGCGTAAGTACGAAGGGCAGCGGGAGTGTCGCTGCTGACGTTGAATCTTGCATTTCCACAGCTTTCTGCTAGCGATCCAGCCAACTCGGCAGACGCACGGCCTCGGAAGATTGCCAGGCAGTCAGATAGAGGCTGGCCGTGAAGGCGACAGCCCGACGGGCCCGCTCCTGGGCAAGCGCCCTGCCCTGCTCGGAGACCGGGTCGAGACCATCCACCAGTTCGTAGACCAGATCCACACGGCCGTTGCTCTCGTAAATCTGCGCCCGCACCGCCTCAGCCAGATCTCCTTCGATGGGGGCGACGGTCACACGGGTGGCCAGTTCTTTCGGCGTCATCTGCAGGCGCTCGATCATGGAATCCACAGTCTCGTGGATGCCGGCGTGTGTTTTCTCGCCACCCTCAACGAGACGGCCATCGTAGTGGACCGTGGTATGTAAGGGTTGAGCGATGTCTTCGGCGTAGTGTGCGAGCATGCCGGCGTAAACGAAGATCTTAGCCTGAATCATCCCATTCTCTGGCCACTTGCGATGCTCGGCGAAGGCAACCATGAGGCGTTCCGTATACTCCAGGATCGCATACGGGGCGTAACCCACCTTTTTGGGCGCAACTCCAAGTCGGCTGCACAACGCAATGAACTCGTGCCGATTTTCCGGAATGTCGGCCCCCTCGAGCAATTCGAGGTCGAAGAAATGCTCGGGAGACTCGCCATCGTAGAGGTGCGGCGCGGCGCGGTTCTTGGCGACATCGGGATCAATTGACATGTGGGCCACCTGGGCAGCCCCATTGCGAAAGAAAATCGGGACCTCCTGTGGTTGTGCCAGGACTGCTGCCGCCGTCAGGATTGCGTGCCCGTTGCCCCACCATGCATGCGACGGAGCGGCCCATAAGCTGAGCATCAGCAGCACAAAGCCTGAGGCCGGGGCCACCCTGCCACGGGCCTGCGTTGACAGGGGCCCTCTCGTTCTTATCGTACCTGCCGTCAGTGAACGGGTCGAATACATACGCGTTCTACCTTCTTTCCTTTTTTTCTATAACAGGAGTCAATCTCAGATGGCGATCCGCCTGGGTGATGAAGCACCGGATTTCACCGCTGTAACCACGGAAGGCACGATCGAATTCCATGAATGGATCGGCGATGGCTGGGCCATCCTCTTCTCGCATCCTGCCGACTACACGCCCGTATGCACCACCGAACTGGGAACCGTTGCCAAACTGAAGCCGGAGTTCGACCGCCGCAACGTCAAGGTTGTAGGTCTCAGCGTCGATCCCCTGGACTCGCATCAGGGTTGGATTGCCGACATCAACGAAACCCAGGGCACCAGCGTCAACTTCCCGATCATCGCCGATGCTGACCGGGTCGTAGCCGATCTCTACGACATGATCCATCCGAACGCTCTCAACAATTTGACGGTTCGCTCGGTTTTTGTCATCGGCCCCGATAAGAAAGTGAAGCTGACACTGACCTATCCGGCATCGACGGGCCGCAATTTTGATGAGATCCTGCGCATCATCGACTCGTTGCAGTTGACCTCGGAATACAAAGTCGCCACGCCGGCAAACTGGCAGGATGGTGATGACTGCATCGTCGTACCGGCGTTGTCCGACGAGGAAGCGACGGAGAAATTCCCCAAAGGTTTCACACGCATCAAACCGTACCTGCGGGTAACTCCGCAGCCGAACAAGTAGTAGGTCCGTCGATTCACAAGAATCACGCATTGGCAACATGACATGAAAATGCCCGCGAGCACAGGATCTCGCGGGCATTTCATGTTAACTTCGTATCAGATTGTACTGCAATCAGTTATGGATTACCAGATCAATCGAAATTTCCTGAAACAATCCACTATATTCCAATCCACTAGAAGGGCAACCCGTCATCTTCTTCGGCCGTGTTATTGCCCATGGCGCTGACATGGGCGAGGCTCTCCGCATCGTCGCCGTGGCGACCGAAGGACAGGTCCATCTCGCCCGGTCCACCGGCACCGTCGACGAGCTTCAGGTCGCTGACGACAACCTCCGTCACGTAGTGCCGCTGCCCGCTGTCGTCCTCCCAACTGCGAGTCTGCAGTCGGCCCTCGACGCAGACCTTGCTGCCCTTCTTCAGGTATTGACTGGCGATCTCGGCCAACCGCCGCCAGAGTACAAGTCGGTGCCATTCGGTGCGCCGCCGTGACTCGCCCTTGCGATCGGTCCACGCTTCGTCGGTGGCCAGGCAGGCCGTTGTGACCTGTGTGCCGCTGGGGGTGAATCGGGTCTCGGGATCCGCACCGAGATTGCCCACGAGAACCACCTTGTTGACGCACTTTGTCTGCATCGGTTCAGGCTCCTGCAATAGCGCTTGGGGATGGGGAGTTCAAAGTGATCTTATGCGGCCAGGGCGGGGATGCCCTTGCGCTTGCGGCGGGACTGCGGTGTTTCGATGCCATAGCGGCGACAGAGTCGGCCGAAGCTGCCGGGGGCAATACCGAGAGCCAGGCCGGCATCGCGGTTGCTGGCGTAGATGCGGGCGGCGCGCTCGACGCGCTCGCGGTCGAACTGGTCCATGATTCGACTCCCTCCTGCGGGTTGTTCGTTGAAAGAAATCAACACCCTTACCGGTGCTGTTCATCACGTGCACATCAGTATACTACTCGTATGTGCACTATGTCAACGAGTTTTTCCCAGCCGGGGACGAATTTTACTTGATCAGGTCGAGGGCCTCGAGAAAGCGGTCCACGTCGGTAGAACTGTTATACAGATGACCGGAAACCCGAACACGTCCGTATTGCCCCCAGACCAGCACATCGTGCCCCGCAAGCTTCTCGGTCAGCCCTTCGGCATCATCATCCAGAAAGCAGGTATTGCCCGAGCGAGCCTCCCGCGTTGAGGGCGAGATCACGGCGCGCCCGCGGGTCCGCAGACCGGCTTCAAGCCGTTCAGAGAGATCCCAGGCGTGATCCTGAATGGCGTCAACGCCAAGAGCCAGCAAACGCTCCAGGGCGCGCTCCAGGAACAACACCACGACCATGGCCGGATTGCCGGGTTCCAGGCGCGCCGGCATGGGTTGGACCGCCACCTTCGGCTGTCGTTCGGCGCCCTGTGCCGGCCATGTAGCCAGGTTATGCCAGCCGAAGCAACTGTCCGTGACCATCTCGGCTGCACGCTCGCTGACATAACAGGGCGCCGTTCCATGTGTGGCAAGTAACCACTTGTAACTGCTGCTGATACACAGATCTGTCACCGCTGCCGGCACACGGACCACACCGGCAGCATGGGTGCTGTCCACGGCCAGCAAACAGCTTTCAGATCTCCCCCGCAGCCCCCGTGCAAGACTACTGATGTCGAGATTCTGTCCCGTGTAGAAACTGACCTGACTGACGGCAACCACACGGGTGCGCGCGTCAATGGCCTCGAGTAGATCCTCTTCACACACGCGCCAGTCACGATGTTGCACCATGCGTACCTCGACACCGAGATCCTCCAGTTGCCTCCAGGCGTATGCCACCGAAGGAAACTCGAGATTGTCCGTCACGACATTGTCTCCGGCCTGCCAATCCAGCCCGCGCGCCAGCCAGTTCATGCCTTCCGCCGCGCAGGGCAGGAAGCCGATACGCTCCGGCGGCACGCCCCACAGCTGTCCCATGGCGTCACGACACCTCTCCCCCCGCCGATAGACTTCGCTGCGACCAGCGAGACCACCACTCTTGAGCCGCGCAAAATCCGCGTACACAGACCCGAACTCGCGCAGCCAGGGCGCCTCCCCGCCAGTGCACAAATGAGTAACGCCATCGAGGCCGACGAACTCTGTCGGCGAAATCAACGGATCGATCGTTCTCACGGTCATTTCCCTGTGTCGTGAAGACTGGTCCAGGCGGCGATACCCGCCAGTGCGTAAAAGATGGCCCCCAGGAGAAAGACGGTGCCTTCCGCCCCCCCGATTTGCAGCACCAGCCAACCAAGATTCGGCCCTGCCGCCGAGCCAAAATCTGAAGCTGTAACATACGAGGCCACCGCCCGGGATCCCCCATTGCCAGCTTCAGCCTGCAAAACGACAGCAACACCGGTTGCCGTAACGTAGAACGCCAGAATCGCAGCGATCATGAACGCTGGTGGCAATTGTGGCGCTGCGGCGACTGCCAGCACAAGGGCGCCGGCAATGAAGTAGACCGCCCCCGATCGCCGACGGCCGACGCGATCGGCAATATGGCCGAGAAGTGGCGCCATAAGGTCGGCGACCCAACGAGTGGCCAGCAGCAGACCCGTAAGACTCGCTACGCCGAGACCGAGCGCGCCCCCAAGGTCCGCATCTCCGAGCCGGGCGCCCAGTACCGCTCCCAGTGTGGCTGCGATCAACCCTTGGCCAACACAGCCGCTGGCGAAGCCGCACAACAACAAGCCCCTGGCGACCGGCCCGGAGGCCGACGCATCACGAGGCCGAGTGCGTGGCAACCCCTGACGCGACCAGGGCCCCAGCGGAACACACACCAGCGAGGCCGCCGCGAAAATGAACAGCGTCGCCGAGAAGCCGATCAGGTCATGCCCAAGGGCTCCCAGCAGATTGCCGGAAATCGACCCCAGACGGGAGATGCCGCTGTAGAATCCCATGGCTCGCCCCAGGTGAATCTGACCATCGGGACGGACCACAAGACCTTCTCGGGCAGCATCAACCACGGTCATCAGGCCGATCTGGCGGATGAAGGACCAGCAGACACCCCAGACGATGCGAGCCGCCAACAGCCCTGGGAACCAGGTGACCGTGCTGTAGACAAGATTGAGCAGCGCACCCGTGGTGAGCGATACGATCAGCAACCACGCCAGACTCCAGCGGCGGCAGCCTTTTTCGGCGAGGTGGTTGGTCACCAGGCGGACGATTCGGTTCGCCGACAACAGAATTCCGACCTGGTATGGCTGCAACCCCAGATCGACGTAGATCGTTGGCAACACTGCATAGAGCATCTGATCGCCCAGCAGGGAGGATGCCGTTGCCAGCGAGACGAACCAGACACCGCGACTTCGCTTCAAAGCTTTTCCGCGTTTTCCATGATCGCTTCAGAGCGCGCGGCTTCCATCAGATCCTCATCTTTCACCAGATGTGCGATGCGAAGATCTGCCAGACCCGCTTGCCTGGTGCCCAGAATTTCGCCGGGTCCACGTATCTCTAAGTCTTTGCGTGCCAATATAAATCCATCATTTGTTGAACATAATGCATCAAGTCTTTCCCGCCACTCCTGACCTTCACCCTCCGTAGGATAGGCAACAAGGATACAGTAGGCCTCTGTCCCACCACGGCCTACCCGGCCCCGGAGTTGATGTAACTGCGCCAGGCCGAACCGCTCGGCGTGTTCGATGACCATGACGGTTGCATTGGCAACATCGACACCGACCTCGATCACAGTCGTCGAGACGAGCACGTCCACTTCCCCTGCGACAAAGCGCGACATGACTTGGGCCTTCTCTTCCGCTGGCAGGCGTCCATGAATCAAGGCCACGCGGCAGTCCGCAAGCCACTCACTGCGCAGTTCCTCGTATCCGAACTGGGCCGATGTCAGATCGATCTTGGCGGAATCCTCGATCAGCGGATAGACGACGTAGGCCTGCCGCCCTTCGCGCACCTGCTCAGCGACGAAGCCGAAAATCCGGTCCCGACGGGCGGGATCCCTCATGGCCGTGCGCACCGGCAGGCGCCCTGGCGGCAGTTCATCGATGACGGAGACGGACAGGTCACCATAGATGGTCAGGGCCAGTGACCGCGGGATGGGTGTCGCCGTCATGATCAGCAGATCGAGAACTCCCCCGACGCCAGCCCCCTTACTCGATAGTCTGTCGCGCTGCGCGACACCGAAGCGGTGCTGTTCATCCACGATCGCCAGTCCCAGGCGCGCGAATTCTACATCATCTTCGAGCAGTGCATGTGTGCCGATGACAAGTCGGGTCGCTCCACTGGCCAGTCCATTGCGCAACTCGCGCTTGAGTGCCGCCCGCGCCCCTCCTTTGAACAGCACCACATCCTGCATGCCGAGACCCGCCATCAGTCGACGCACGTTGTGGAAATGCTGCTCCGCGAGGATCTCCGTTGGCGCCATGATCGCCACCTGCCACCCCTGTTCGACGACACGCAGGGCCGCACACAGGGCGACGAGGGTCTTGCCGGAGCCCACATCGCCGTGCAGCAGGCGTCGCATTGGCACCGAACTACCCAGATCGACCCCGATTTCTTCGATACATCGATGCTGTGCACCCGTCAAGGCAAAGGGCAGGCTCAGCAACAGGCTCGGCACAAGATCCTGACTGGCAGCAAAAGACAACCCCTCCCGGGCCCGCAAGGCACGTCGTCGGGACTCCAGTTCACGCTGCAACAGGAACAACTCCTCAAAGGCAAGCCGCCGCCGGGCCAGTTCCACCATGGCCAGACTTTCCGGAAAATGCACCGCCCAGAGAGCATCCATCAGAGACATCAGGCCCTGGCGAGCCTCGCCGCCTGGTGGCAACTGCGTACGCAATTGAGCAGCACAGACCTTCAGCGCCTCGACTACCAGACGACGGAACCCACGACTGCGCAAGCCCCGCTCCTTGAGATCCGCCGTAGAACCGTACAGGGGGATCACACCCCCGGTGTGCAGCAGTTCTCCCTCGCCGTCGTCACTGACAAACTCATACTCCGGATGCGACACTTGCCGAGAGCCGCGGAAGACTTCAATCCTGCCACTCAAGGCGATCACATCACCCGGTTCAAACGTGTGGTAACGCCCGCCCTGGAACCACACACACCGCAACGTACCCGTCTCGTCAGCCACTTCCACCGAGTGAGGCGGAGATCGATTGCCCCGCCGAATCGGCGCAGCCGAACTTGATGCACGAACTTCCACTATGAGCGTAACTTCTTCTCCTGCAATTGCATCAGCTATAGATACAATACGACTTCTGTCGAGATGTCGGCGCGGAATACGAGCCAGAAGATCACCTATCGTGCAGATGCCCGCCTCCCGCAGAACGGCACCTCGGCGGGCACCTACACCGGAGAGTTTTTCGATCGCCTGAGCAGCGATCGCACCCGTCAACAACGGTGGACGGATATCATCGACCTCAGGTTCGACTAGGTCGGGCGATTGCGACGATGCACGTGGCGGCACGGACACACTCCGGTCGGTTGCCATTGATCCACGGGCCGACAACAAACGCCCGTGAATCCTGGTAAGTTCTGCTACTTAGTATCAATTACTACTAAAGCTTTTCCCTACAGCGCCGATTCATATCTACAGACGCAGGGCACCAGATCGACACCGACCGCATTCGGCGACCGGACACCCTCTGGGACCTGAGTCCCGAGAAATATGGAGTGAATATCATGAAAGCGACCAGTGGAATTCGGGCACAACTTCCTGATGGAATCGAGATCGGCCAGCGATTTCTACTCCGCTTTGACGACCCCAGAGTGGAAGCAGGTGCCTACCAGGGACGCCTGCAGGACATGAGTAAGAGCGGCCTTATGTGCTTTGACGCGCCGGACGACGTGCGTCCACGCAAAGGCACCCCGGTTACAGTACGCAGCATCCAACAGAACGCCGCCGGCAGCTCATGCAGTTTCTCCAGCGAGATTCGCGGCCGCGGACGCCTGCGAGGCAAACTCCCGGTCCTGCTCGTTGAACCACCAGAACGTATGGAGGCCAGAACTCGCAGGGGGGCCCACAGGGTCAGCGTCTGCCTTCGCGGCAGCATGACCTGGCGAGAAGCTCCACGGTGTCCACAGCAGCGGGCCAGTGTGGTGATCACCAACCTCAGCGGTGGTGGTGCCCAGGTCTACACTCGCCAACAGCCGGATGCAGGGTTTGTCGAAATCACCATCTCGGCGCCCACGCCGTTTGTCGAGGAGACCGCCCGCCGATCACTTCCCAGAACGGGTATGACGCCAAGGCGTATGTCGTTGGCCACCAACCCATTCAGCGACGCATGTGAGAAACTCAATGAACGTTTCTCCGGCATCCGCTCACAGGTTGTGTCCTGCACCGTCCACAGCCGCGATGAACGCGGGCCCGTCTACGCACTCTGTCTTTCTTTCTGCGATCAGCAGGAGGGCTGCTATCAATTGGTCCGCTACCTGGAACGACAATCAGCCCGCAAGGGAATCGACAGCGAAGCACCCGATACCACGCCCGCGCCCCGACGACCGTTGGCAACCGCCGCCTGAGAAGAACCACGGAACTGGCTTGACACCGATTCCGCAGCGCCGGTATACTTGCTGAGCTTCCGGATCTGACGGGGGCATTCTGCTCATATTGCATATACATATCGCGGTGTCAATTTGCCCAGACGGCAGACCTTTTCGCATTTCCTGATCGGCACCGCGTCTCTAGAGCGACCGTCGTTTTTCTACGCCTACGCGGGCATGTGGTTGCACCTCATCGTCAGCGTGCCCGTGCTTGTTTTTTTTGCACAGGTTCCGCTTGTCGAAGCCCTGTCGTCGATGGCGATCGGCTCCCTGAGCCTCGGGATTCTGGTCTACAGCGTCCTCTCGCGCGAATACGGCCTGCTGGTCAACATTGTCTCCTATGTGCTCAGCATCGGTCGTGCCATTGAACCTGCCGACCTGGGGTATACGTTTCTCGTCATCGCCATCATCATCTCCATGGCCTCCGGATACATGCTGATTTCGAGCGAGTATCGACGCTACACGCGAGAGGTCTACAGCGGCGACGAAAGCGGTGTGCCCTTGTGGATCACCGTATGCATTGGCACAACCCTGGTCCTGCTTTTCATCTACGGACTTCGACTGCTCTGATCCGCTAGCGGATCTTGAGCGTTGCCAGACCTGTCATCGCCAGAATCCCGGCGATGATCCAGAAGCGGATCACGATCTTCGTATCGGCCAGTCCCTGCGCCTGAAAATGATGATGAATCGGCGCTGAACGGAAGAATCTTCGTCCCAGCCAGCGGATGCCGATCTTCTCCTGAATCACCACCGACAGCGCCTCCCCGACAAAGACACCGCCAACCAGGAGAAACAGAAACTCCTGCTTGACCAGGACAACAACGGTGCCCAGGAGTCCGCCCAGTGCCATCGAACCTGTATCACCCATTATGACGTTCGCCGGGTACGAATTGAACCACAGAAAACCGAGGCAGGCGCCGAAAACGATCGCACAAATGATGGCGACCTCGCCGGCGCCGGGCATGAACGGAAAAATCAGGAACTCGGCAATTCTCGCGTGGCTGGCGACATAGGCGAAAATACCGTAGACAAGGATGGCAAAGGATGCCGGCACTACAGCCAGTCCATCAATCCCATCGGCGATATTCACCGAGTTGGCGATGGCGACAACCGTGAACATGATGAAGGGTACATACCACCATCCCAGATCCAGAACCGGCGTCTTGACAAAAGGCACGTAGAGTTGTGTGGCCAGGCCCGCTGGCAGGGGTGACATCGGCTCCAGGACGTAGATGACGGCGAAAATGAGGGCGAAGAAGAACTGCAGGACGAGCTTGGCCGACTCCGACAGTCCCCTGTCACTGGTGCCGTGGCGAACTTTCAGGTGGTCGTCGATGTAGCCGAGCCCACCAAACCAGATGATCGCCGCCAGACTCATCAGCACGAAGGTCTCGTGCAACTGACACCAGAGAAGAGCGCTCGACAGCACGGCGCTCAGCAGCAGAGGTCCGCCATAGGTCTTGGGTGCCCGGGCACCCGTGACGGCGAAATCGAAGCTGCGATTCGTATCTCGACTCCCCCGCCGATACAGGGCCAGAATCATGCCGTCACCGAAAAGGATGGTGAACAGCAGCGCAGTCATGGCCCCGGCAATGGCACGAAAGCTGATGGAATCAACCAGGCGCAGAAAGGACAGCGCCTCGGAGTAGTCCTGCAGGTAGGTTCCCAGATAGTAGAGCACGTATCTCCAAACTCAGTTGGCGGGGCGCCGGCTGTCGCGGATGCGGCGTGCCAGAGCCTCGAGACTGTCCTTCAGTGGGAACGTCGGCTCGAAATTCGGCGACGTCGACAGAATCTGTTCAACGTCACCCCTGACCTCGTCGACGTCCAGTACGCCTCTCTCCAGCAATCGATCGAGCGCGTCTACGGTCGCCTGGCGACAGCGCCAGTCCCGGTGCTCGTAGAAGGCTCGGAGGCAATCCAGCAGCCCGGACTGGCTGCCGATCCGACCCACGGCAACGAGAACTTCGAACAGGACGGCGTCGGCTCGATCGTCGAGCGCGGCACGAAGCACAACCTCCGCGTCAGTGTCACCGGGCTCCAACTGCTCACCAATCAACCGTGCTGCCGCAGCACGCACCTCGAAGTATGGATCCGTCGCCAGCGCTTCGAGAACAGCCGTTCGAACTCTGGCGCCGCCGCGACACAACCCAATCATGGCCAGCGGAAAATCGATGGCATTCCGTCGCAGAATGCCAGGGTGGAGGAAATCACCCCCAGCCCATCGCTGCATGGTTGACACCGGTCGCCGGTCAGACAGGACGGTCAGTACCAGGTCGAGCCGCTCCTCGTACTGCAGCAGGCCGACCAGTTTGATACCAACATTGCGCCGTCCGAGAGGGATTTCGTAGAACGCCGTGGACGCCAGATGGCGATCCGTCTGGTATCGCAGGTACGCCAGCTCCTGCGGGGGCAGTGCTTCGGCCCCGCCTGCCTCTTTCACCCGATCACGCACGTAACGCATCAGGCGCGTAGGGGCACGGGGGTGCCCTTCGTCCACCGTGGGAAACTCGAGAGTCAACGGGCCGGGGCGGCGCCCCTGTACCAGGCTGTCAATCTCATGCAGAATCGACTCGAGGCTGTCTCGACGCTGCAATTGGCGCGCTGCGGACGACATCTGCAAACGCACGGGTTCGTCGTCCAGCAATTCCATCACGACGGCTGCCAGCCGCGCGCCCGCTACGCCGAGGTTGACGGTGCCATCCGCTTCGCGCCAGGTCGCCTCTTCGAACAGAACTCGTGCGGCCCCGGCACGCTCAAGGGCACGGGCATTGACCGCCTGATGATCTTCAGCCGCCGTTGACAGGGGTATGACGATCGCGGGCAGACCCGACACACCGACTTCCGTAAGTGTACTGATGCCCCCGCGGCAGACGACGACATCAGCCGCTGCATAGGCCGTTTCAATCTGGTCGAAGTACTCACAGCGTCGATACCACGAATCTGCAGCATCGAGGTTGAGCTCCTCGAGTTCGCGAGCCGTATCAGCCACCGCGTCGTATCCGTCCCCACAAATGCGGCCCGTGCCATGCAGTACGAACAGCTTGTCGTGCCGGGACTGCAGATATGGCAGGGATTCGACTACCGCCCGATTGATGACACGGGAGCCCTGCGATCCACCGAAGGCAAGCACAACAAAGCGGTCTGCCGGGATGTCCAGCGCCCGCCGAGCCGCGTCCCGCTGGGGTTCCAGCAGTTCCCGACGGACGGGAAAGCCGACGATAGCGACCCGCTTCATATCGAACCAGCGTGCCGCCTGCTCGAAGACGACACCGACGCGATCGGCCAAGCGGCCAACCGTCTGGTTCAGCAATCCAGGATGGGCATTGGGTTCATAGACGAACAGCCGGGCTCGACACAAACCGATCGTGCGCAGGATGCCGCAGGCGAACATGGTCGGCGCACTGACAAAGCCACCGGTGCCGAAGATGACATGTGGCCGGAAGCGCAACAACAGAATGCTGGCCATGAGGGTCCCGATGGCCAGATGCAGGGCAAACCATATCAGGGCCAACGGTGATTTCGACCGCGGAAAGGGCCGTGCCCGGACAAAGCTCAGTCGATAGCCACGCGCGGGCACGACCTGTTCCTCAAGTCGACCGCGAATACCGACGTAGAGAAACTGAGCTTCGGGGTCGCGCCGTCGCAACTCATCGGCAACGGCCAACGCGGGATAGACGTGGCCCCCGGTACCGCCTCCGGTTAGCAGGTATCTCACACGTGTCCTGAGTCTGGAAATTCGAATTCGACAAAAATCACTACCGGGTGCGACAACGGACTCCGGGGTGGAGCCGGCACGACCTGTTCCCGGCGG
>CALFPI010000121.1 GCA_937919035.1 uncultured Gemmatimonadaceae bacterium | reverse complement strand
CCAGACCAGGTCCAGACCAGGTCCAGACCAGGTCCAGACCAGGTGCGGCAGAAAAAAAGCCTGGCTCCCTTTCGGGGGCCAGGCTCTTTCTGTTGGCGTCGGTTCTTGTCTCAGTCGCCACTGGTGTCGAAATGGCGCGTCTGTCGCCGAGGCGGCGGCGCCAGACGAGAGAGAAACTGCCGCAGGGGGGAAGCGAGGGTACTCAGCATCTGCCGTTCCGTCGGGTCCCGATTGCCCCCGACAGGATCACTCTGCACGGGCTGCCAGCTGTTGCGGCGCCCCGCCTGGGCCCAACGTTCACCCGTGTGCAGATTAACGAAGAGCAACTCCAGTTCCACCGACAGATTCAACCCCGGGCTGTTCACGGTGCCGTACGGGCTCGGCGACACCGGCGTCATCTGTGCATTCAAGCTGCGCAACGTGATGTAGACGATGCCATCGAGGTCGAGCTCCGTGCGCAAAGCCATTTGCAGGCTGTCGCTGAAGACGGTTGCCGAGTCGAGAACGACGTCACGGAAGTGCCAGCGGATCTCATCCTGACTGAGGATGGTACGATCTTCCAGGTTTCTCAACCCGCGGGCGGTGGCGTCCGTGAGCCGACCCATGACTTTCTCAATATCCAGACTCTGCACCGATTCGATATTCGTCGCCGACAACACGCCGATCGTCTCAATGTCCTGGATGAGCGGCAGCAGCTCCGTGTCGGGGGGCGCCGGCGCGAGAAACTGAACCGTCTCACCCATGCCATTGCCGATGATCCCTGAAGCACACCCACAGCAGAGCGCCGCCCACAGCGTGCAGGCGAACAGCGGCCGAATCGTCGCGGCAGACATCAGAAAGCCTTACCGAAACTGAAGTGCATGTGCCAGTCGGAGGTGGTCTTGAAATCCGTGCGCTTGGCAAATTCGAAATTCATCGGTGCCAGGAAGTAGACCAGCAGGCCGAAGCCGTAGCCACCATGCAAACGAGTCCTGCCGGCGGCCGGGTCGTAGGCGGCGTCCGGCGCCTGCAGAGGCCACAGATCAACCGATTGATCCTCGTTCCAGGCGCTGCCCATGTCGAAGAAGAACGCGCCATCCACGGCCGGAATGGAGAACGTGCCCGGCCAGCCGAAGGTGATGTTGCGGATGAAAGGCACGCGGATCTCGGAGTTGAGCAGCACTACGCGGCTGCCACTGAACTCAGAAAAAGAATAGCCGCGCAAGGGGCCGACGTTGAGGTTGTATCCCGGGAAAAAGGGCAGGAACCATGCGGGACCGCCCAGGTTGTATTCCAGGCCATCCCGGCCCAGAGAACCGACGCCTATGCCACGCAGCCCCAGAACCGACCAGCGCCCGAGGCGGAAGTACTGCCGGTAGTCGGCTTCAATGTGAGTAAAGGTGCGATCACTCTCCGTCAGTGACAGCGTACGACCTGCCGACAGATAGTAGCGTGTGCCAGCCGTCGGCCCGAGCAAGCCGTTGCGCAACGCATCATGCACGTAGGCAGCCTTGAACAGATGTGTACTGAAGCCGTCGAGTAGCTCCGTGACAGGCCAGGCCACCTCCCGCTCCTCATCGATGAAGGAGTACGACAGTTCGACGCGGCGGAAGACATCGAGGGGATAACTCATATCTGCCAGCAGGCCGCTCTGTCGGCTGCGTACCAGCCCCTGGGCCAGGCCGGAACCGATCGTGTGGACGCCGGTGCCGTCGCCGCCCTCGGTATCGTTGTAATACTGATTCCAGTTGAACACCGTGCCACTATAGGTGGGGCGCTGGCCGAAGTAAGCGTAACTCACGGCAAAGGTGAAGTCGTTGTTGACCTCCTGCGAGCCGACGTAATCGGTGAACATGTTGACCGAGTGATTGCCGAGCAGGTCGCTCATGCTCAACTGGGCAATGCCGGACAGGAAACCAGAGTAGTAGCCCATTTGCAGCGAGATGCCGTCGAATTCCAGCTTCGGCGTGTAGCGCCGTACGGGTAGATTGTCGAAATCAATACCCACTGGTTTGCCAGGGGCGACATCCATCCGCGCCGTGTCACGGCGCAGGGCAGCACCAACATCCTCGACATCGGTTGACGGGGTAGGTTCGGTGCCAAAGCCCTCACGCACATCTGCCAGCATGACGCGATTGGTGCCGCTGTTGACGGACGTGAGCCGTTCGGTCGATCTCTCAGGCTCGGCGCTGGCAGTCGGCAGCAGCAGGGCCTGTGGGGTAGTCAGCTCTGCTGCTGGCGCCTTGACGTTGACCAGACGGCCACCGGAGGGACCGCCCACCCGTGCCGACAACTCGTCGTTGCGGAGAATCGCCTCAGCCCTGGTTGGCATGTCCATGCGATAGAGTTCGCGGCGGCTGTGATAGTACGTCGTCAGGACCACCTGCTTGCCATCGGGTGAGAGGGCGGGACTCATGATCCCACTCACCGTTCGTGTCAGGCGATACTCGCGGTCTCCGGAGAGATCGTAGAGGAACAAGTCGTTGATTCCGTCCCGCGTTGAGACGAACAGGAGTTGATCACCCGTCGGCAGCCAGGCAGGCCACATGTCGTCGTTGGGTGAAGCCAGCAGCGTCGACACGCGTTGCGTAGAGAAATCGTAGACCTTGATGTCGAATTGACCGTCGCGCTTGGAACTGAAAGCCAGGCGCTTGCCATCCGGGCTGAAATCAGGTTGATCGTCCCGCTGTGGTGAGCCTGTTAGTTGCGTCAGGTCCTCCGATTCGACGTTGACGACGTAGATATCACTCTGGCCGAAGCCGGTACCGACGAAAGCCAGACGCTGGCTGTCGGGAGACCAGTCGAGGCTCTCGACGATCTCGAGCCCGTCAAAGGTCAGCTGCTTGACGATGCGCTTGTCATACAGATCCCACAGAATGACCACGTCCCCGGCGCCCTTCTTGCCGACAAGGGCAATGGTGCGACCATTGGGCGCCCAGGCGACGGTACCGTCGTTGAAGGTCAGATCGTCGTAGACGTCGGCGCGCATGCCGGCGGTGATGCGTTCCACCAGACGGCCATTGCTGATGCGGATGATGTCGGCATGCTGTTCGACGCCATCCGTACTCAGACAGGCGAGCATGTCACCGCCGAGAGACCAGGAGGGCGCCATGTAGAGTCGATAGACGTCATCATCCTGCAGCACCCGGGTGGCAAACTCCGAGACATAGTCACGATCCTGCAGCAGGGGCCAGTACTTCTTGCGCATGTACGCCTGCCAGCGTTCATCCAGGGTCTGCATGTCCATGTCCAGCAGCCGTTCCAGGAGCTTGTCTGTGTCGGTCTGGCTGTCCCAGACGCGCAGGAGACGACTCACTTTTTCCGGGCCGAAGTTGGCGGCGATGTACTCCATCAGACTGTGACTCTGCTTGTACGCCAGAAACGGATTCGGCAGGTAGTCCCAACTGGCGTTCATCACCTCGAGCGGGATCAACTGGTCGGTGAGTACGGCGTCGCGCAGGACCATCTCGTCGACGGTATTGCTCTCTTCGGTGGCGAACTCCGCCATGCCTTCCATGATCCACGTCGGCGGGCTGGCGATCGGGTTGGAGATGCGCTTCACCGGGCCCCGATTGACGATGTCGTACTGGAAGATGTGCATCAACTCGTGCACCAGGACGTTGCGGAAATCGTCGAGGTCACCGTTGAAAGGGATAACCATGCGGTAGCGCAGGGGCTCGGCGAAGCCGGCGACGCCCGGTGGCAGGAAGGACTGAATGATGTTGGTCTGCTGGAATTCGTAATGCGACTTGAAGATGACGATCGGGGGCTTGGTCGACAGTTCGTGCCGCATCAGCGCACTGATGTGTGTATACCCCTGCTCGAGGTACTCGACGGCAAGTTCGGCGAGCTCGGCGAATTCGGGCTCGTAATGCAGCAGCAAATGCTCGGATTCGACGAAGTGCCAATCGAAGTCCTTGTAGCGCACCTTGTTCATGCCGAAGCCCTGGCGCAACTGTGACGAGACGATGTCTTGCGCCGTCGCCGGCCACGGTGCCATAGCGCTCAGGACAGCCACTACAGCGAGGACCATGCTGACGGCGAGACGGCTCGACGTCCTGCCGCCCATCATATCAGGGGAACTCACAGCGGGCCTCACCTTCTGCTCTCTTCGGGCATGGCACCGACATCCGGGCGATGCTCGCCCCGTGATGGTGGCAGCAACAGTTCTTGAGCAGCCAGACTGTCTGGCAGAACGATTAGCGGGGCTTCGAGAGCCGCCCGCAGGCGTTTCAGGTTGGCCCGGTACAGAGGTCGCCCGGGGTTGAGATCGGCAGCCGTCTGGTAACGGATCCGGGCGTCGTCGCGCTGACCCAAACGCTCATAGATGATCCCCAGGTTGTTGTGCAGGCTGGCGGCCAGACTGTCCCGGCGTGCCGCCTGCTCCAGATGGATTCGAGCCTCGTCCCACATGCCGCGTTCCACACACCAGATGGCATACTCATTCACTCGCCGAACTCGATCACGTTCGGCGTCCGTACGCGCGGCATAGGCTGTACGGCGGGCTGCCAGTGCTGCCTCAGACAAGCGCACGGCCATGCTGTCTGCCATTGAAGGCACGGCGGCGTCGGCAGGTTGAACCGTGCCCGGGTCAGGGCTGATTCCATCTGCGGAGCCGTTGTTCATGGCAGTGTGGGTCGTCGTGACACGTACAGAGTCTGACGCCGTTGGATCATCGCCATCGGCCCACCAAGGGGAGGCAGGGCTCGTTGTCTGTCGCGATACCGAACTGCAGCCAGCCTGAGTCACAAGGGCGCAGCAACCAAGCAGTACGAGAATACGGAGAGGGAACGTCAAGGCGGCGGATACCAGGTTTCGGGGAGTCGCACCGAGGCAGGCCTGCAATATAGGCACGCATGGCAACAACTTCATGCCGACGCGTCACACGACGCCAGGACTATTCTGCGGACGCAGCAGTCGCGCTGGTGTTCCGTCGGGCTGATTGCAGGCGTCGCCACAAAGGCGCCCCGGCGAGCAGCAGGTACACGGGCAGGTATTCCAGACCGCGGATCCACGAGGACTCGTGCCACACGCCGGTGCTGCGGAAGTCGCCCAGTACGTGATAGGCAAGCAGCACGAGCCAGCTGAAAGCCATCCACGCTGACGACGCGTGCAGCGCCGTGAAGGGCAGGACCCACAGCAGATACCATGGGTGTACGGTCGGTGCCAGCAACAACTGCATGCCCAGTACGGTGGCACACAGGGCAGCCGGGTCGGCCTTGCGTCGCAGGGCCAGTGTAGTCATGACCACCGCTACTGCAGCCAGACATAGCCAACGAGCGCTGCGCAGGGCCCCATCATCCCACTCCCAACCCGGTTTGGGGTCGCTGATCAGTGTGTAGACCAGCCCGAAAGCGCTGTCATTGAAGCGCCACTTGCTGGCGTAGGCAGACAGGCCCGTCCACATGGGGGCGCCGGCATCGGCAAAAAGCAGATAGGCTGCGAGTACCAGCCCCGGGATCCACAGCAGCACCACTCGCGGCCGGGGATCCAGCGCCCGCTGCCAGCTGCCACTGTGTGTACCGCCAAGGTGTTGCCAGAACGCGGCGGCGCAGAGAATGGGAATCAGTTTGCTGAGAACGGCTGCCGACAGCGCCCAGGTTGCCGCGTGGTGCCGTCCCTGATGCAACCACAGCAGGGCCACACAGAGTCCGAGGACCCCGAGAATGTCTACATGGCCGTTGCCGGCGATCTCCAGGACGGGCAGTGGATGCCAGGCGTAGAGCAGCAGTCGTCGGCCATCCTGGCCCCGGGCCAGAAGCCAGCGCCAGAGGACGAAGAACAGCAACAAGTCACACAGCACAAGCGCCCCCTTCATCCCCGTCACACCCGGCACGAACCGCTGTACGGCAAGAAAGAACCATTGTGCTACGGGCGGGTACACCGTGACCAGTTCCTTATGATTGATCTTTGACCAGTCCTCGGTACGCAGGCCAATGAGTGCATCGTCGTCCGGCGCGCGAGCGTACGGATTGAGGCCTGCAGCCTGCACATGCGCATCCCACACATAGCGGTAGATGTCATCGGACAGCGATGGTGTGGTATCGAGCAGCAGCAGTCGACTGCAAACGGCGACAGCACAGATGATGCGCATCGCATAAGCGATGCTGCCACCCTCTACCAGTAGCAGCCAGGCCGCCAGTCCATACCCGACGAGCATCGGCACCAGGGCCAGCCAGAGCCCGTCCATGTGCAGGGACAGATCCCCGAGACTGCGGATCCAGGCCCATGCGGCCAACTGCAGCATCCCTGCCGAGGCAAGAATTGCCAGCCGCTGCCCCGGTGATCGGCTCACGGCAGGACCCGGCGGGCGCCGGCGTAGCGCTTGTCGAAGTACGGGGAACTGAGTGGATCGATGACGCCCCCACGGCTGGAACTGGCGTGGGCGAACTGACCATCACCCACGTAGATCCCCACGTGTGAGATCCCCGGGCCGGAAGTGTCGATGCGGAAGAACACCAGATCCCCCGCCTGCAGCTGTCCGGGTGCCGTCACCTTCTTCCCAAGGCGGTACATCTGCCTCGATGTACGTGGCAACTCGACGCCATAGGCCTCACGATAGACGGCGCGGGTCAAGGCGGAACAGTCCATGCCCTGCCGCGTCGTGCCACCCCACTTGTACGGCACCCCCAGATAGCCACCCACTACCCGCATCAGCCGGCTTGCGTCACCGTCGCGCAGGGCTCGATGGCGCGTCCTGAGTTCGGTCGACAAACCCTCGCCCCCACTGTCGGGGGCACTTGTGTAGCGGGGTGCTGGCGCCATGCCCGCACAGCCGGCATGGAGACCCACGGCGAAGATGAGGGCCAACCAGGTGAGGCACCACATACGACTCGGCAGGATCCAGGTCATCCGTACGGGAAGAATCCGCGCCCCGACTTGCGCCCCAGATGGCCGCCAGCCACCAGATCCCGCAGCGCCGCGGCGGGTGCGTAGTGTGGGCCCAATCCGATGGTCAGCGAATTCAGGATGTCGACGGTCACGTCCAGACCGATGAAATCGGCCAGCGCCAGGGGCCCGATGGGATGGCTGGCGCCAAGACACAGAGCCCGATCCACATCAGCCGCGCAGGACCAACCCTCATCGATGATCCGCACGGCCTCGGCAATCATGGCGAACAGCAGCCGATTGACGATGAAGCCGGGCCTGTTGGCGACGGTGATCGGCGTCTTGCCAAGGCTTTGCGCAAAGGCATGTACCGCAGCGATGACTGTCTGGTCCGTTGCCGTCGCCGGTACGACTTCGATCAGCGGCATCAGCGGGGGTGGGTTGAAGAAATGCAGTCCTAGGACTCTCTGTGGCCGGCGGGTTGCACGAGCCAGGGCATCGATGTCGAGACAGGATGTGTTGCTGGCGAGCACGGCGGATGCCGCCAGGTGATCTTCCAGTTCCGCCAGCACGGCTTGCTTGAGGCCCAGGTCTTCGGGCACGGCTTCGATCGCCAATTCCGCATCGGCCAGCTGCGTCATCGCGCCGGCAGCCAGCAGAGCGCCCGGGGCTGTTGCAGGCTGGGCGCCAGCGTCGAGCCGGCGCTGCAGACGTCGCGTGACGGCAGCCATGGCGCGATCCAGCGCCTGCGGAGCGTGATCATAAAGGCGCACCGTCAGGCCGGCCTCGACAAGGAGCTGGGCAATGCCCTGTCCCATGGTGCCGGCGCCGACGACGGCGACGGTCGAAAACATGAGTCGGCCTGCGACGGGTTGGGGGGTCGCCCTAAGGTAACCGGGGGCTCCCGCCGTGGGCAAGCACCTTGACCGCATCGCATGCAGCATTTGGTTTGTGCCAGCCACACCTCATGGGCCCCCTCATCCGGATTCACCCAAGCGGAGCACTCTTTGTCTGACATCCGTCTCGCCTTTCTCGGTTTCCGTCACGGCCACATAACCAGCCTCTATGATCTTGCGGCCCATCTTGAGGGTGTCCGCATCGTCGGCGCTTGTGAAGAACACGCACTCACACGAGCCGCCCTGCAGGCCCGTGGGGCGGTCGATATCACGCATGACGATGCCGCCCGGTTTCTCGCTGAAGTCGACTGTGATGCCGTTGCCGTGGGGGATGCTTTTGGTCTGCGTGGAGCACGTGCCATCGCGGCGCTGGAGACGGGTCGGCACGTGATCGTCGACAAGCCACTGTGCACGCGGCTCGAGGAACTGGCGCAGATCCGGACGTTGGCGGCAGCTGGCAAGCTGCAGGTGGGGTGCATGCTGACGATGCGCGACGCGGCCAGCACCATCGCGGCGCGACAACTGATCCGCCAGGGAACCATTGGTGAGGTCCATGCCATCCAGTTTGGCGGGCAACATCCACTGATGCTGGACTCACGTCCGGATTGGTATTGGGAGCCAGGCCTGCACGGCGGTACGATCAACGACATCGGCATTCACGCCATCGACAGCATTCCCTTTGTGACGGGCCTCAGTTTCCAGCGGCTTGAAGCGGCCCGCTGCTGGAACGCCTTTGCGCCCGAAGTACCGCACTTCCACGACGGGGCGCAGATGCTGCTGACCATGGACAACGGCTGTGGTGTCATCGGTGACGTCTCCTACCATGCCCCGGATGCCTCCGGCTACAGCATGCCCTATTACTGGCGCACGACGTACTGGGGACGTGAAGGTGTGATCGAAACGGCGACCAACGCCGATCATCTGGCACTGACGACGGCAACGGGTGGTCAGACCGAACGGCGGGACCTGCCGACGGGCAACAGCGGCGGATACTTCCGCGCTTTCCTGAAGACGATCCGGGGTGAAACGCTCCGCGATGGTGAACCCTCGACGCAGGCTGTGCTGGATTCGTCCGAACGGGTTCTGCGCATACAAGCAGCAGCCGACGCCAGTGAGAGGGGAGTGGATCTGACATGAGTGACGAAATCGAGAGCCGCGGAGTGGAGCGGATCGGTCCGCACGATCTCGGGGGGCTGCCCGGCGGTCCCGTGGATCGGACCGAGCATGATCCGGCCTACTGGGAGTGTCAGGTCGATGCCATGGTCATGCTGATGCGCCGCAAGGGTGTGATGATCGACCCCGCGCAACTGCGCCGAGGGATCGAGTCCCTCGACCCGGATGTGTACGAAAAGCTGAGTTACTACGAGCGCTGGGCTGGTTCTGCGGCGCTGAACGCCATTGAGCAGGGGCTGGTGACGCAGGCCGAACTTGATGCTCGTATCGAGTCGCTGCGAGCCGGCCGACAGTGATACGGCCCGAGGCTGACCTGACGGGCCCGACACCCCGCTTCCACATCGGCGACCGGGTGCGCATTGACGCACGGCCGCTGGCAACACACCACCGCGTGCCGGCCTACGCCAAGGGACAGGCCGGCGTCATCGCCAAGGTTTGCGGCGAACATGAAGAACCGGAGCGCATCGCCTTCGGTCAGCAGCACAGGCTGCGGCGACTGTACCGCGTGCGACTGCAGCAGACCGATCTATGGAAGACCTACGAAGGGTCGCCCACAGATAGCCTCGATATCGAGATTTTCGATCACTGGCTCCAGCCCGCCTGAGGACCCATGTCACACGACCATCCCCACCGTCATCCACCACAGGCCGATCATGCCGAACCTGTGAGTCACCATGAGTGGCTCGGTGTGGCACTGAACGAGTTGCTCATGGAAAAGGGGCTGTACACGGCCCAGGAGTTGCGCGAGATGATGGCCGAGGTCGAGGCTGTGGAGCCATCGACACACGGCGCCCGTGTCGTGGCCCACGCCTGGGTCGATGAGGACTTCCGGGTGCGCCTGCTCAAGGATGCCAACACCGCAGTGGAGGCCCTGGGTTTCGATTCGGCCGCAACGGATCTGACGGTGCTGGAAAACACCGACGAAATCCACAATGTTGTCGTCTGTACGCTGTGCTCCTGTTATCCTCGGACCCTTCTGGGCCGACCACCTACCTGGTACAAGAGCGCGTCCTACCGATCCCGGCTGGTGCGTGAACCGCGTTCGGTGCTGCGTGAATTCGGTACCCAGTTGCCTGACAGTGTGACAGTCCGAGTACACGATTCCACCGCCGAGTTGCGCTATCTGGTACTGCCTCTGCGCCCACAGGGAACCGATGACTGGACAGAGGAACGGCTGGCGGAACTGGTGACACGCGACAGCATGATCGGTGTAACAACCGCCCGAACCCCCTGACATCGAGAGATCTCATCATGGCTCCCAAGCGCATTCACCTCGTCTGCAACGCTCATCTTGACCCGGTGTGGTTGTGGCACTGGGAGGATGGTCTGACGGAAGCGCTGTCGACGTACCGTACCGCTGCTGATTTCTGCGAGGCGCACCCGGACTTCGTTTTTAATCACAACGAGGCGGTGCTGTATCGATGGGCCGAAGAATACGAGCCGCAGTTGTTCGGCCGGATCAAGAAGCTTGTCGCCCGGGGCCAGTGGGAGATCTCCGGTGGGGCCTACCTGCAGCCCGATGTCAACAACAGTTCCGGCGAAAGTCACATCCGTCAGTTCCTGCTCGGACGGCAGTATTTCGAGACGACCTTCGGTCGCTACCCACGCACTGCATACAACTTCGATCCCTTCGGCCACGGTGAGGGGTTTGTGCAGATTCTTGCAGGCTGTGGGATGGAGCGTTATGTCTTCTGCCGACCGGATTACGGCACGCATGAGCTGCCCATCGGTCCCTTCACCTGGCGGGATCGGTCCGGCCACGAAGTCATCGCCCGCCGCAGCGACGATCACTATCTGACGAATGGTCAGTTCGTCGAGCGCGCCCGCACACACCTGCCACATTTCGCTTCCGAACCGGTGTCGATGATTCTCTGGGGGATCGGCAATCACGGCGGTGGCCCGTCGCGCGACGAGTATCGCTCGATCAAAGCCTACGCCCGCCAGCACCCGGAGTACGAGTTCATCGAGAGTACGATCGACCGCTTTTTCGATGACGTGCTGCCGCAGATGGCACACCTGCCTGTGGTCGAGGGTGAGATCCAGCACAGTTTCCCCGGATGTTACACCTCCATGAGCCGCGTCAAGCGGGGCCATCGTGAAGCGGAAAGCCTGATGGCATCCGCCGAGCGCCTGGCGACCCTCGCCTGGTGGTGGCAGACGGCGCCGTACCCGGACAAGGCTCTTGAGATCGCCTGGCGGGACATCCTGTTCACCGAATTTCACGACATCCTGCCTGGATCCGGCGTGCCCTCTGCTGAGCGCGACAGCCTGCAGATGCTGGGCCATGCAAAAGAGATTCTGCGGCGCGAACGAGCCCGCAGCCTGCACAGTCTGATCTGTGCGGATGTGGATGGGGCTGTGGGTGAAGTCCCCGTCTTTGTTGCCAATCCGCACGGCTTTCCCGTGCGCAAACAGATCGAATTTGAACTGCAACTCAACAGCAATGCCGGCGCCGTGCGTAATCCGGAGGTGCACCTGCGTGGGCCACAGGGGCGGGATGTAGCCTGCCAGAGACTGCTGGCAGAGGCCAACTGCGCCGGCAACTGGCGGGTGCGCCTGGCGACAACGGTCGACCTGCAACCGTGGGAGATCCTGCGTCTTGATGAGTACTACATCAATGACAAAGGCAGGCCGCCGAAGCTGCCTGCCGTCAGTGCCCGCAGTCTGACGTTCCGGACGAAGGCATATTCGTTGAAGATCAATCCGCGCACGGGACTTGTGGACCATCTGTCCACGCCCGGCGCCCGGCGCTCCCTGGTCGGCAGGAACGCCTTCCAGCCTGCCTGCTGGGCTGATCTGGATCACAGTTGGACCAGCGGCAGCCCGAAGCAGGCTCGGTCGCAACAGATCGTTTCGGTGTCACCACCGTGGGACCGGACACCAGCGGCCAAGTTTCGCCTTGCAACCCGGGACCAAGTGGCGCAACTGTCGCCACCACCGGCAGACAAGTGGAGGCCGCAGGCGCAGACCGTGGCACGACCCATCCATATCATCGAGCATGGCGCGCAGCGCACCGTTGTCGAGGCGGTGTTCGCCTGCGGCACCAGTGCACTTGTGCGTCAGTATGTGATCGGTCACGCCGACGGCAGTCTCGAGATCCGCGATCGCCTGTTCAACAACCACCGGGATACCATGATCAAACTGATGGTGCCCCTCGAATTCGATGTGGCGGCGGGTCGGGCCGAGACCCTCTACAGTGCGGCGCAGCGCCTCCCGAGCCCACGTCACGAAGAGCACACGAATCAGCGTTGGGTCGCTGTGTGCGGTGTGCAGGCGGGATCGCCGGTACACCTGGCCGTACTCAACACCGGTAGCTTCGGGCACAGTCTGACGGCGGCGGCACTGGGCCTCAACGTTGTACGGGCACCCGCCTACAGTTCCTTCAACCTGAACCCGGAGGACGAGCGGGCCAATGCGCGCTTCATTCCGCGGCAGGATCAGGGCGAGCACGAGATGTCGTGGCAGGTCATGGTCGGCGCCCGCTTCGACGAGACTCGTATCAGCCGGGCGGCACAGGTCTTCAACACACCGCCCGTGTGGCAGGTCTACTACCCGCAGCCGGATCGTGTGGAGCGGCACCGGCGCGCGCAGGTGAGTGGCACCGTTACCGTTGATGACAAGCACGTACAGGTTGTGGCGTTGAAGAGATCGCAGCAGGGAGACCGACTCATCGTGCGCCTGCAGAACACATCTGCCAAAGCCCGCCAGGTCGCTGTGCAGGTGAAACCCTTCCGCGGCAGGATCAAGCTGAACGTGGGGGCTTACGGTCTGACGACCGTCTCCGTGGGGCACACGGGCAAGAAGCTGCAATGGTGCGAAGTCGATCTGGTGGAACGATCCCGCAGCTAGTGTCCGGCTTGCCGCCACGCGTCGAAGGCCTGGGAGACGAAACCCGAGTGGGCCTGGCGCATGGTGTCAGCGGTGATGTCAGGCCGTCCCAGAGGCCCGTAGGCCGCTGCCCATGCCTCGATGTTTGTTACCGGCCGCAAGGCCGTGCACAGGTCCCAGAGGGGTAGCAGGGCCGTATCGATCGGATGGTATGCCAGATAGCGCTCGGTGAAGTCTGCCATGGCCTGCGGGCCGCAGGCCCAGCAGATATCGAGGCGGCTGATGGACAGGTCCAGCAGTGGGTCTCCCGCCCTGGTGTTCTCCCAGTCGATCACCGCCACGAGCGCTCCATCGCGCCAGAGCGTGTTGCCTGGCCAGAAATCGCCATGGAGCAGGACGGGCGTATTGCGGCTCTGCCGAGCCGCATTTGCGGCGAGCGTCGCCCAGCTGCGCGCCACCTGGAACGACGGCTCCGCCTGCGGCATGGTCTCCACCCCGAATCTGGCAAATTCGTGGAGCGGTGCCGCAGCCAGTGCCAGGCCTTGGCTGCTGGTGTCAAAGCCGTGAATATCAGCCAGCTGTCGGGCGAACTGGTCGACGTAGTTCGACGGGTCTGATGGATTCAGTTCGGGTTTGCCATCGATGTACTCGAGCACCAGTCCGGGCCGGCCGAAATGTGCGCCCGTCGGAGCGCAGAAAATTGGCGCCGGCACGGGCAGGCCGCCACCGCACAGTGCGCCGAGTCGGTTGAATTCTCTGCAGGTGACATCGGGAACATGCTCCAGACTCCAGTCGCTCGGCTGGCGCAGGACGAGGGTTTTTGAGTCGCCGGCACGCGAGATCATGAAGGCTGTCATCACCGAAGAGATGCCGCCCGTCAGGGGCCACACGCGCAGGAGCGTGCTGGCTGGCTCGACGAACTTGAGCCAGCGGGCGATGCCGGCCTCGATGGATGCTGCCGGAGGCAAAGCCGGTGCGCCGGTCAGTCCCGTGAAAGCAGGCGGGCTGCGGCCACGGTTTGCGCCAGGTCCGGCGGCAGTTCGCTGGTGAAGCGCAACGGCTGATGGGAGCTCGGGTGCTCGAATCCCAGCGTCACAGCATGCAGAGCCTGCCTGTCGATGCCCAGCAGCAACTGTCTGGCTCCGGTTCGCCGGTTGGGCTCGATGCCGTTGACGCGGATGCGGCCGCCATAGACAGGATCGCCAAACACGGGGTGCCCCATATGCTCGGCATGCACCCGGATCTGATGGGTGCGCCCTGTCTCCAGGCGGAATTCGACCTGCGTCAACAATCCGCCGAATTCTTCCACCGGTTCGTAGTGTGTCACCGCCCGACGCCCGCCGCGGAAGGAGACGGCCATCTTCAGACGGTCCTTGCGGTTGCGGTCGAGGGCGGCATCGATCACGCCCTTCTCGGGCACCGTTCCCCAGAGCAGCGCCACATAGCGACGCTCCACCGTGTGCGCCTCCAATTGTGCCGCCAGATGCCGGTGGGCGTGATCATTCTTGGCGACCATCAGCAGACCCGTCGTGTCCCGGTCGAGACGGTGGACGATCCCGGGGCGCAGGACACCGTTGACGCCCGATAGATCCGTACAGTGATGCAGCAGGGCGTTGACCAGTGTTCCGTCCGGCGAGCCGTGCGCCGGGTGTACGGTCATGCCCGCCGCCTTATCGACGACGAGCAGATCGGCGTCCTGGTAGACAATGTTCAGCGGCAGGTCCTGCGCCTGCGCCTGCAGAGCCACCGCCTCGGGAACGTCAACGGTGACGCGGTTGCCGCACTGCACTCGATAGCTGGCCTTCTGGTGGGCGTCATCTACCGACACGGCATTGTCGGTGATCAGGCGCTGCAACCGGCTGCGGGAGAGATCGTCACACGCGCCCTGCAGAAAAACATCAAGGCGTGCCCCTTCGTCCTCCTCATCAACGATGTACGAGCGCCGTTCGGACATGGTGTGCCGCCTAGCTCCCGGCGATCCGCTCCGCATCATCGGCCGCTACATCGGCCGGTGATGGGGGAGGCGAGTTGCCCGGTGAATTCGTCTGGGTGTCAGGTGTCTGCTGACGAGACCATGACACCGCCAGAAAGAGGACGCCTACTGTGACAAAGGAATCGGCGACATTGAATACCGGCCAACGCCAGGCCTCGGACACGCCGACATCAAAGAAATCGATGACATAATCGAGACGGATGCGGTCGATGATGTTGCCCAGCGCTCCCCCGAGTACCATGGCCAGGGCGGTACGCTGTAGGCGGGCGGCCTGCGGTAAACTCAGAAACAGCCAGCCAAGAACACCCAGGGCCGCCACCGCAACAACCGTATGTACCAGGGGGCCGCCCAATTTGAGGCCGAAGGCGGCGCCGGCGTTTTGGATATAGGTGAGCCGGAAGACATCACCGAGCAGGGGTATGGACTGATGCAGCGCCATCGTACGGACAACGATGATCTTGCTCATCTGGTCGAGGGCCAGGGCGCCGCCGACCCACCACCAGTCGAAACCGCCCGCCAGAGCCAGTCTGCTGATCGTCAGTTTGCTGATTTTTTCTCGTCCGCCTGGCTCTTGCATGCAATACACTGACCGGCTGTGGGAACCGCCTCCAGCCGGGCACGGCCGATATCGCCCTGACAGTCACGGCATGAACCGAACGATCCATCCGCGATCCGCTGCAGCGCTTCGTCGACATAGTCGATGTAACTGCCTTCGCGCTGCGCGAAGAGCATGTTCTTTTCACGTTCCATCGCATCGGTACCGCGATCGGCCATATGCAGAGAGTAGGCGGACCGGTCTTCGGAAGACTCCTGCGCCGTGCTTGAGCGAGAAACGCGCTCGAACTCTTCCAGATCGGAGTGGGCCTGCGCCTTTTTTTCCATCAGCAGGTCCTTGAAAAACTGCAGGTCTTCTTCAGTCATGATCGGATTTCTGTCTCGTTCTGTCTCGGTGCTGTCGTAGCGCGCGGTCAGACTTTGTTGAGGGCGATCGTACAGGCTTCTTCGTTGATTTCCAGTTCCTTCGCTACCGTCTGGCTCGTTGCCGATTCTCCCGGCACAGAGCCAACCGTGATCTGCTCGGCAAGTGTTTCGGTGGCGATGGTATCACGGAAGGCTGCTACGGCAGCCTCCAGTACGTCACTGCCCTGCACCCACAGACGTATGCGGTCAGAGACGTCAAGACCGGCATCCTTACGCAAGTTCTGCACGCGGTTGACGAATTCCCGGGCACAGCCTTCGCAGGCCAGTTCTTCCGTGACATGTACGTCCAGGCCGACAGCAAGATTGTCCTCGATGGCGACAACGACGTCGTCACGCTCACGACGCTGCACCTCAACATCGTCGATGCTGATCACGCCGTCGGCGACGTCGAAGGTGCCACCACCGGCGAGTTCTTGCATCTGCACCGGTGTCATGCCTGAAATGAATGCACCCACCTCTTTCATGCGCTTGCCGAATCGCGGTCCAAGGGCACGGAAGTTGGGCTTGTACGATACTTCGCTGATTTCGGTCTCGTCCACCACGAGCACGACCTGCTTGACGTTGAGCTCATCCGCGATGAGATCGGCGACCTGTTCCAACTCGACGCGGCTGCGTTCGTCCGGTGGCAGCAGAAAGACACGCGCCAACGGTTGTCGGACTTTCAGATTGTGCTTACTGCGCAAGGCACGCCCGAGGGCAGAGGCCCGCATGGCCAGGCGCATCTGCTCTTCGAGTTCGGCGTCCCGCAGGTCCTCGTCGGCAACCGGCATGTCACACAGATGGACGCTCTCCGGTGCTTGAGGATTCCACGAGCGCACCAGATTGTTGTAGATGATTTCGGTAACATAAGGCAGCACCGGCGCCAGACACTTGATGAACGTCACCAGGACCTGGTACAGGGCGGCGTACGCTGAAGCCTTGTCAGCATCGTCGTCAGACTTCCAGAAGCGGCGACGGCTGCGACGGATGTACCAGTTCGTCAACTTCTCGACGAACTGCACCATGGCAGGCACGGTGCGGTAGAGTCGGTACGCTTCCATCTCGGTATTGATGTTGTGCACCAGCGTCTGCAGCTCCGACAGGATCCAGCGGTCGAGACGATTCGTCACCGTCGCATTGGCACCCTCACGAGGGGACCAGCCGTCGATGTTGGCGTAGAGCACGAAGAAGCTGTACGAATTCCACAATGGAATGATGACGTCCCGCAGACTCTGACGGATTCCGTCTTCCGTCAGGCGCAGTTCCTCGGCCTTCATGGCGGGAGAGTTCAGCAGATACAGGCGCAAGGCGTCGGCACCATGCGTCTCAAGCATCTCGGATGGATCAGGATAGTTGCGCAAGCGCTTGCTCAACTTGCGACCATCTTCGGCCAGCAGCATACCACCAACGATGCAGTTTTTGAATGCCGGCGAGTCGAACAGAGCCGCTGCCAGCACCGTCAGTGAGTAAAACCAACCGCGGGTCTGGTCGATATTCTCCGAGATGAAATCCGACGGGAAATTGGCCTCGAACTGCTCGCGCCCTTCGAAGGGATAGTGCTTCTGCGCATAGGGCATGGATCCCGACTCAAACCAGCAGTCGAGGACCTCAGGAACCCGCTGCAGGACGCCCTGTCCCGTGGGGGAGGCTATTGATAGTTCGTCAATGACATGTTTGTGCAGATCATCCACCTCATGTCCCGTGAGCTTGCAGAGCTCCTCGCGACTGCCGACGCAGATGGTCTCACCCGTTTCTTCGTTGCGCCAGATGGGCAGCGGTGTGCCCCAATAACGGTTGCGGCTGATACACCAGTCCGGCGCACTGGCCAGGCCCTTGCCGAAGCGACCATCC
>CALFPI010000120.1 GCA_937919035.1 uncultured Gemmatimonadaceae bacterium | reverse complement strand
ACACAATCGTCACCTCATCCGGCCCAAAGGGCGTTGTGTCCCGCTTGATCGAGGACCACGAGTCTTCGGGGGCAGCCGCGACGATCGCGGTGTGGGAGGTCCCCCCGGCAGATGCCTGCAGGTACGGCATCATCCGGCCGGCAGTGAAGAATCCCGTGGGTGCCTTCCCAATTGACGACATCGTTGAGAAGCCCGGTCCCGGCGAGGCCCCCAGTCACCTTGCAGTGGCGGCGAGATATGTGTTTACGCCGCGGATCTTTGATGCCATCGCCGCCACGGAGCCGGGGGTAAAGGGCGAACTGTGGCTAACCGATGCCATTCGCCGACTCCTCGAATGGGGGGAGAGCGTGCGTTGCGTTCGCCTCCAGGATGGTGAACAGCGCTACGACATCGGCACACCCTTGACCTACTACCGTGCCTTCGCCGATTTCGCTCTGGCCGACCCGGATCATGGTGCCGAATTCGAAAAATACCTGCGCACTTGCTTGCTGCAGAAGACGGAGGAGAGGGAGTGAAGCTACGCCTGGACTATGGCAGTGAGGGCCTCGATGTCGAGATCCCCGATGAGGCACAAGTTCTTTCCATGGTGGATGCGCCAGAGATCGAGGATCTGGAGAACCGTATCGAGCAGGCCCTGCAGCACCCTCTGGGGACCGAGTCCCTGGCGCGCCTGGCGAAGGGGCGCCGCAGCGCCTGTGTCGTCATCGCTGATATCACCCGACCCGTCCCGAATGCTCTGCTTCTGCCACCCATTCTGAGCACCCTCGAGGCTGCGGGGATCGCCCGTCAGGACATCACGATTCTTGTGGGCACCGGACTGCATCGGCCAAACGAGGGCGAAGAGCTCATCCGTCTCGTCGGAGAATCAGTCGCTGCCAACTATCACATCGTCAATCACAAGGCGCGCGAGCCGGACACACTGGTCTATCTCGGTGAGACGTCGGGAGGCGCACCCATCTGGATCGACCGGATCTACGTCGACGCGGACCTGAAGATTGCCACATCCCTTATCGAGCCACATCTGATGGCCGGGTTTTCCGGTGGCCGCAAGGCGATCTGTCCCGGGATCATGGGTGTCGAGACGATGAAGGTTCTGCACGGTCCCAAACTGATGGGTGATCCGCGATCCGCTGAGGGCATCATCGATGACAACCCCTTTCATCAACAGGCACTCGAGGTGGCACTGAAGGCGGGGGTGGATTTCACCTTCAACGTTGCCATGAACGATCGCCGGCAGGTTACCGGCATGTTCTCCGGAGACCTGGAACAGGCACATGCGGCAGGGGTGCAGTTCGTTGCAGCACAGGCCAGTGCATGGGTTGATGAACCGGTGCCAATCGTTGTGACAACAAGTGCCGGGTATCCCCTGGATCTGACGTTCTACCAGGCCGTGAAGGGTCTGACGGCCGTATTGCCCATCGTCCAGCAAGGGGGCACGATCGTCTTGGCCGCCCGCTGCGAAGAAGGCCTGGGTGGCCCCGAATTCACGCAGTTGCTCGCCGACACACAAAGCCCCGAGGCCTTTGAGGCAAAGTTGCGCGATCCCGACTTCTTCGTTGTGGATCAGTGGCAGTTGCAGGAACTGTGCAAGGTTCTGCGCAAAGCCCGTGTCGTACTGTGCAGCAATGGTGTTGACGGCGACGGCCCACATCTTCGCGGCCTCGTGACCAGCGTTTCTTCCGTGGAGGCAGGTATCGAACAGGCACGCCTCCAGCACGGCGCAGATGCCGCCGTTGCTGTTATTCCTCGCGGGCCCTATGTGCTGGCTCGATCACGAACGGCATCCGCATGAAATCGTACCAAGGATTCCTCTACGCAGCGACCCTTTGGGCCGGCTTCGCAATCACCGGATGTGCCCCGGGCACCGGGATCAACTCTGTGCTCATGATGCCCGAAGAAGCCGAGCCCGCCATCCCGGCAGACACTCTGGCAGCTCGGGGGGCGCGCACGCGGGTCACAGAGATGCCGACGGATAGCACCAATGCTCTCGGGCAAGTTCTGTTGATGCTGCCATTCGCCAATGACTCGGACTATGATGGTCCCTGGCCGGTGCACACCGGCCTGGCCCAGATACTGGCTGACAGTCTGCGATCGAATCGGTTTCTGCGGACCGTCCCCGTCGACTCCGTCATGGCTCTGCTGACACCGGCCGAACAGCGCGGGCAGATCGATCCGCGCAGAGCGGCGGACCTGGCCCGTTTCCTCAATGCCGACTGGGCCGTGCTTGGCAAGATCGACGAAATGGCGATGAGGAAGTTTCGTGCGACGGTGCCTCTTGGTGGCTACCGCAGTTATGAGGGGGCCATATCGGCCAATCTGATCCTGGTAAATGCCATCGATGGCCGACCGACAGGGGAAGTCAGCGCTGAGGGACTGACGGACAGCCGAAGGTCGGGAATCAACAATCCGGCTGCCTTTATCCCGCTCGACAAGGAGTATCTCTTTCTTGACGAGATGGTGTGGAACTCCGACGAATTTCGCGGATCGATGCTCGGCGGGGCACTGGCAATCTGGGCCAAGAACGCCGCTGCCGGTGTCGGCGAGGACATCCGACCGCCACCCTCTCTGCAGGTACTGGAACCCAAGATCATCGATGTCGATGGCACGGTGGCCTATATTAACATCGGTCTCGTGGAAGGCATCCGGAACGGCGACAAGTACGGCGTCTGGGATCACGGCCGAAAGTTGCGGGATCCCGATACGGACGTGGTTCTCGGGGAAGCGCCCCCACGGCGTGTTGGTGTTGTGCAGGTGGAGCAAGTCCTCAACGATCACCTGACTCAGGTTCGTATTATCGACGGGGCTGATGTGATCGCCAACGGCTACCTGCTGCGGGCGGAATGACTCACGGACCACATCGAAACTGATGAGACATAACACGTTCCTGTTCCATCCCTTGCTTCTTCTGGCGGCTCTTTTCGTTCTGCCGGCGTACTCGACGACACGACGCGTCGAGCCGGAGGCAGCGTACCGGGTCTACCATCTCTTCGATCCAGGGGACGTGGCGCAGCTGCAGCGCGCCACCGCGGTCCGCGAAACGACCCGCAAATGGCGCCTGGTTGAGTGGGTCGGCATTCGTCGAACCGCCGCAGGACAGCTACCATTCGCGACGATCGCCCTCGACGACGTGCTGGCGAATGTCGATCCTCTGCCGGACTCAGTTGTTGGCTGGCTCCAGCAGGTGGGGGGGGCGCACAACGTGGCAGACCAGGTACTCGTTGAGAATACGAGCACGCGGCGCCTTTTCGTCGGCACCGGCGCTGACGTGCGGGATCTGTCCACCGTTGCCAGCCTGGAGCGCAGAATTCGCACGGATGTGGCCGTGACGACCTGGGGCAAAGTGAAAGAACTGTTCCGCTGATAACTGCTATGGCAATGGTTACGGCGGCATGGCTCAGTACCACTACCGTGCGTACACGAAAAGGAGCGATCTACCGGTGAAGCGTGTGCTTTCTCTAATGGTCGGCATGCTGTGGTTGTCCGGCTGCGGCTCAAATGAAGTTACTGTGCAGGTGCAGGGCGGAGACGGCCAGCTGCTACGGCTCGACGCCAATGATCTGCGCTACCAACTCAACCGTCTGACGCCGGCCAAGTCGTTCACCTTCAGTGATGTCAAGGAGGGAGACTACACGGTTTCTGTTGTCGCCGGTTCCTATCTCGAAACCAAAGTCGTTCACCTGGAAGCACCACCGATGAACGGCGTCAGCCAGCATCCTGTGGAGTTCCGCGTGCCAGATGGGGCCAATGTTGCCTTTGAGCGGCGGGGGACCATCGTCTACGCAGCGACACCAACGCGGGCACGAAATTGGGACCTCTTCACCGTGGATGCCGCCACAGCTGAGGTCAGGCAACTGACCAACACGCGTGAGTTTGAGCAGCACCCCAGTTGGTCACCCGATGGTCAGCGCATCGCGTTCACCATGGGTGATGTCATGACGAATTTCGATGTCTGGGTGATGAACGCCGATGGCACCGGCCGTACCCGTCTGACGGAACATGCCGAGCGTGATGTCCTTCCCACGTGGTCTCCGGATGGAGCGCAGATCGCCTTTGTCAGCCAACGGGATGGTGACGTCAGCATCTGGATCATGAATACCGACGGCAGCGACAAACACAAGCTTGTGCAGGGCCGAGAACCGGCATGGAGTCCGGATGGCGCGCGTATCGCGTTCACCTCGAGCGCCTTTGAGGGCAACGACGAGATTTACGTGATCGACGCCGACGGGGCAAACATGCGCCAGCTCACGTTTGACAAGCGTTTCGACTGGCATCCCGCATGGTCGCCGGATGGTCTGCGGTTGGCCTTCGCATCGGAACGTTTTGGCGGCCAGGAACTGCTCGTGACGGGTGGAGATTTCACCAGGCAGGTGCGGGTGACGATCGCCGAGAACACCTTCGAAGTTGAACCGAAATGGTCGCCGGACGGTCGTGGGTTGACCTACTCGGGCAAGATGACGATCGGTGACGACGGCGAACTTGCAGCCGACGGGAAAGGCCGACCCCTGGGCACGTACGATATCTATCTCGTCCCCGCTTCAGGTTTTGACTGGGATGATACCACGGAACGACCCGTGCGCCCGATCAATCTGACGCAGACCGACGATCGAGATGAGCGGTCCCCGAGCTGGCGCCCCTTCTGACGTTGCGAGAGGCTGACGTTGCGAGAGGCTGACGCTGCGTGAGGCGGGTGCCATGAGGGGGCGGTGGATGGATCCCTGGTTGCCGCCCCTGTTGCTTGCCGGCCTGGCCTTGCGGCTGCTCGACGTTGATGCGCCTCTGATCGACCAGCAGGCCTGGCGTCAGGTCGACACGGCGGCGATGGCGCGTAACTATTTCGTCGAGGGATACGATCTGCTGCGTCCGCGCATTGACTGGCGCGGCATGTCTTCAGGTGTCGTGGAGACGAACTTTCCGCTCTTCCCATATCTGGTTGCCTGCCTCTATGGAGTCGCCGGGGGTGCCTACGAGTGGTTGGCACGATCCCTTGCGGCGCTGTTCTCAGTCCTAACCGCCGTGCCATTGTATGCGCTGGGTCGACGCCTCAGTCCCGGACCCATGCTGTCCCGATGTGCTGTGGCGATCTATCTCATGCTGCCCCTGAGTTGGTTTTTCGGGCGTGCCGTGATGCCCGAGGGGCTGATGATCCTGCTGAGTGTGACGGCGTTGTGGACGTTCCAGCGCTGGCTGGAACAGTCCCGCTGGCAGCGCTTTGCCTGTGCCGTCGCTGCAGCGGGCCTGTGTTTCGCCGTCAAGATTCCCACCCTCTACCTTGGCTTTCCCCTCGTGGCGATGGCTCTGGCCCGGCACGGCTGGATGTTTCTGCGACGCCCATCCATGTGGCTGTATCTGCTGCTGGCGCTGCTGCCCTCGGTCCTGTGGTACTGGCATGCGGCAGGCCTGTTCGCCGAAACTCAACTCACCTTCGGCATTTTCGGCAACGCCGGATATGACAAATGGTCTCGCGATCTGCTGCAGACGGCAGACTTCTGGCGAACGATGACGGAGCGTTTTGTTTTTGTCATTGTGACGCCCATTGGCGTCGTGCTGGTCGCAGCAGGGATCGCCGGGCTCTGGCCTGCCGCAAAGGATGCGCGCCACCGCTGGTTTCTTTTTGCCTGGCTCGGGGGACTGTTGGCGTATGTGCTGCTTGTTCCCGAGGGCAACCGCAAGTTGCACTACTATCAGCTTCCTTTCGTGCCTCTGGCAGCCTTGTTCGCCGCGGCGCCCCTGGCGGCCCTGCTCGGAGAACAGGCAATGCGGGGGCCCATCCAGACTCTGCTGGTGCGTGCCGGGCGCAGTGGAAGATGGTGGGTTGCCGTGGCTCTGGCAGGTGTTGCGGCGGCGTCGGCGCACGAAGTTGCCGACTATCGCCGACCGCCGACATATGGCTACTACCAGACCTGTCTGGCAGCGGGGCGGGCCCTCGACGTCAAACTGCCGAAGGGGGCCCTAGTCGTCGTCGGAGATCTGGATGACAACGAGGCAGCCCCCTTCCGTGCCCAGAGCCCGACCTTGCTCTACTACATGAACCGCAAGGGATGGCAGATCACACCGGGAGAATTCAGCGCTGCCCGTCTCGACAGTCTGGGTGCGCTCGGGGCTGAGTTCTTTGTTGTAGCGGGAGGTTTCGTTCTGGGTAAACCTGCTTTCTGGGAGCACCTGCTGACGCGCGGCGTCGCGACGGCGGCATCTTTCCCCGAGGCGTGGCACGACAAAGCTTCGTTCCTTGCCGGTGCCAACCGCCATGCCGGTCCGGAACGACATGTGCTGATCGTTCGTCTGTAGGATCACCGGACAACGTGTTGACAGCGTGGTGGCCTGCCCATTACCTACTAGCCAATGGACACACTCGGACAAACTGAAATAACTGGAGGAGGCTCACTGTGAACCGACCGGCAATATCCAGGATGATCATGATGGTGTTGGCGGGCGCCTGGCTTTCGGCCTGCGCTTCGACCGGCGGTTCCGGCGGGGCCTCTGCGTATCTGCCGCCACCGATTCCAGAGGGCAAAGGCAGGTTGAACCTGCAGGCTGCCGGGATCAATCAACTCAACTTCTACGTTGTCGATGACGCAACCGGAGATGAGGTCTATGAGGATATGCCGCGCATGTCTTCCCACTCGCCCAGCGGCTATGATTCCGGTGCGGAGACGAATCGGCTGACAGTGGATCTCCCCCCCGGCAGCTACACCGTCGTCGTTAACACTGACATCGAGGATGACGTTGTTATCGAGGACGTCAAGGTGCTGATGGGGCAGGAAAACTACGCGAATGTCCGTGTGGGGCGCTTCCAGGTTCAGTTCCAGGGCAGTTCCACTATGGGCAGTCAGATGCCCTTCCTGATCTGGGACTGGAATATGTCGACCATTCTCGGGCGCGGCATGACTTCCAGCGAGATTCGAAGGTTCATTGTGCCCGAGGGACGTTACAAGATTCGCATCGAAAACAGTTCGTCCGGCTTTGATGTGATCAAACCTGTGGAAGTCAACTACGGCCGCATTACGCAGGTGTTCATCACTACGCAGACCCAAGAAGAAACCGAGCCCGATCAACCACAGCAGGACTGATCTGAGAGGCAGGTGCCCCATGTTTTCAATCCCTCCAATCCATAGATGGCTGCTGCTGTCGTGCGCTCTGGTACTGACTGGCGTTGGTACTCTGCAGGCGGCAGAATACGAGGGTACGGTTATCGACCGGAAGGGCGCCCGTCATGCGGTTCGCAAGATCGAGGTCCGCGGCTCGACCTCCCTTGAATATTACGTGAGTGGCAGGCGTCAGATCCTGGATCTGGCCAGGATCGAGCGCTTCCACATCGGCGGCATGCCGCAGGATCAGGAGGTGCCGATCACCGTGACCTTCCGTACTGGTCGCGTGGAGGAGGGCACGATCGTCATAGACGGCGGGGGCATGGCCGATGATGACGTCGCCGGCGGCGGTAGCCGTGTCAGCGATCGTCTGACAGGAAGCACGGATCTTGGGCCGATGTTTATGCCCCTCAGCGACGTCCAGGAAGTGCTGCTGCAGCACAGCGCTGACACGCCGATCATTCCGGACGCAGTGGGTGGATCGATTGTCGATGTGCAGGGAAAACGCTTCGCCGTCAGCAACATCCAGTACCGAGGTGCTGACGCATTCCGCTTCCTGCAGGGCCGCAAGAAAAAGCGCGTTGCCCTGCGTCACGTTTCGCGGTTGGAGTTTGGTGATTCACCCGGTGGTGAGATGCGTCCCGTAACGATCACATATCGGACCGGAAAAATGGTTCAGGGCGACGTTGACGCCAGCACGGTGCGCTTGCCGGGAGAGGTCGATCACGTCTACCGCACCCGTAGCGATTCCGCCTTTACCGGGACCGGTCTCTCAGGGCGCATGTATGGTATCGGCCTGCAGCGGGTAAAACTCGTAATCTTCGCCGATTTGCCTGAAGAGAACGCAACGGAGGAGGAATCTCCTGAACCGGTAGCAGGCAGTGTCGAGGATGCTGCCAATAAGTGATCGCTGGCTTCAGCGTTCGATACCGGCGTACAGAGTGATGAAGCCCCGCGTTCGGGTTTCCGTGTCCTCGTTCTTTCGAGCCTGACGCGCCACTTCAAATCCGGCAACGGTGGTGATTCGATATCCCTGGTAGTCAGACAGGTTCGTCATCTGCAGCAGATACACAAGCGCGCGGAAGTCGTTCTCCACACCCGGTGGCACCGGGTCCCGCATCTGGCTGAACCATTCATACTCGAGGCCCCCTTCCAGCAGGCTTCGTCGCAGCACAGGCTTGCGCACGATGATCATCAGCAGCTCAGTCAGTTGACGTTCCTTGGGCAGCACTCGAGAGGCTGGAACCCGACTGAGGAATTCGCTCTTCCATCGTGGGACGAGGCTCAGTGAGCCCAATTGCACGGTATACTCCGCTTTGTTGATGAGACCGATAAAATGCGAGTTCGGCCGTACGCCACGAAGTTCGATTTCGTCAGCCGAACCGAATTGTCGGTAGGCGTCCCATTTCACTCGCTGAGCTGCGTAGATCCCACCAACGGTGTGCAGATCGTGCCCGAGCCACAGCGAATGGATGAAGGTGTCCTGCGCCGGTAGTACATCGGTCACAAAGCGTTGGGCACCACGCGTGTCTTCCTGCTGTACCCACTGTAACAGATCGTCCTGAATCGAGTCACGCACTTTGCGCACATCACCGTAGAGACGAAACCGGCCGAGGCGGGAGAATTCGCGCTCCGCCGTGAGCAGGGCATAGTCGGCATGGTTGCGGCGGTCCTGTGAGATCTGTTCGACGCGCTGTCGGCCAATGTGCAGGCGAATATCGGGCGTGACAAAGAGGCCACCGTAGGTATTGTAACCGCGCTGGTCGATACGATAGGGATAGTCGGCCAGCTCATCGTTTTCGAAGCGGTCGATCCACTGGTTGTGGTTCATGTCCACGCCGTAGAGGAACTCCGGTCGGTCGACCTGGAAGCGAAGAAAAGACTCCTCGTAATCCGGTATCAGATTCGGGCTCTGCTCGTTGTCGTTCTGGTTGAAATCAGAGATGAAATCGTTGTTCTCATCCCAACCAGGAAAGACTTCGCGGTCGGCGTCGCCCGAGCCCCGACGCTGCCAGTCGACGAAACGATCCTGATCGTCATTGTCATCGACAAACTCATAGCGCCACGAATCGCTGTTGTAGTTGGACTCGCCGTCCCGATCCACGACGGTTACGGATGTCGAGTATCCCGGGGCAATACTGAAACCCTCGGCGAAGGCAAACCATGGATAGGCCGTCTGCGCCAGATTGGCGATCCACACGTCGGAGGACTCGTATGACGTAAAGTGTTCGTCCAGGCCCAGATTCGGGTACTGCCGATAGCGCCGGTTGCGGACAAACTCGAAGTAACCCTTGAAGCCGGCCAGATCCGTCAGTTCGAGCGTGAAGCCAGCCAACTGTGATGCCGTCGGCAAGCCATAGTCGAAGGTGATGACCCGCTGGTTCGAGCTGTCCGTAACATTCCCGGCGGCTCGAGCGACGGTGAAGAAAACGCCCAGTTGCCGATCTGAGGACACCTCGACGAGATAGTCATTGGCGATGACGAGCTCGATCTCAACACGCTGAATCCGAGAGGGGTCGGGACCGGAGTAGGTGCGGTCATTGAAATCGAAGCGCAGCAGGATGGTCTCGCTGCCGTCAGCGGAGAGGAATCCAGACCGTTGAAATCCCCCCTCCACCTGCGAGCGGAAGCCGATCTCAGTACCCCGGGTCACATTGCCGTCCAGATCATGGATCAGAATGTCAGAGGCGAACAGCGCGCCGCCGTCAACACCGTCCTCCGGCGAATCATCGCGGATCCTGATCTCGATGGCGGTGACATTGGTGAAATTCTGCGGCGCCGACAGTTCGCCCAGAAACATGTCGCCATTGAAGGCGCCGGACTGCGTGTTGGACTGATAGGCTGAGACAAATGTGCCGCCAACCTTGACGAAATCTCCCACCTGCGCAACGATACGACCCGCCGCAAGATTGGATACATCCGACCGCGAGTCGGGACCGGCAGAGTTGATGCCGGAACTGAACTCCTGATTCGGTGCGCTGATGCGGGACAGCAGCAACGTCGCCTGGTGTCGATCCGAGGCAAAATCCCACTGCAGCCCATTGTAGTTCGGTTTGGAAAACGTCATCGGCGTCAGCGTTGTGCGGATCGCGTCGCCGAGCGTCAGGGCATAGTGATACTGGCCTTTGTGGTCGGAGGAGATGACCAGCCGATTGAACCAGCTGCCAAAGACATTCGTCTTTTCCAGGCTGCTGCCAAAAGGCAATGGCGCCTCTTCACGCCAATCGTAAACAAGCCAGCCACGCGTCAGGAAATTGCCGTAGACATCGTAAAAATAATTGCCTTCGATGGCAGTCCTGACGAAGCGCTGATAGGGGTCACGCGCATAGTTGTCATACTCCCATTGCTGCCAGCCGTACTCTGCGTACAGCTCCTGCGGCACATACCACTTGCGCACGACAGGGTCCAGCGCATCAAAGAGCACGCCGGGACCCGTGGGCTCGAAGGTGACCTTGCCGCCCCGCTGCACGGTGCCAAGGCGGGCACCATACTCCTGCGCGGCTACAGATGCTGCGGCCAGCACCAGCAGCAGCGCGACAGCCACCGTTGTCGGCAGAATCCTGCGCATCAGTATGCCACCCCGAGGACACCCGTGTGGCGTTCCTCAAATGCGTCGGCGCGCACCCGCAACAGCCACAGGTAATGGCCAGGCGGAAGGAGCCGACCATCGTCGCCCCTCCCGTCCCACGTGTGCGCTGCGGGGCCGATGATTTTCTCTTCGTCGAAGATCGTGTGCAACAGTCGTCCGGACAGGTCGTAGATCTCCATGCTTACAGGGGTCGGTTTCGTCAGTTGCAGCAGGTTGAAAAACACCTCGAGTTCGTCGTTCTCATCATCGCCATTCGGCGTGATGATCTTGCTGGTCAGGACAATCTCGCCAAGCAGTTGACCGACCTGTTCCCGCGGAATCACTACGGACAGGTCGGACAACTCGGCAAAGTCACCGGCGCCAAAGTCGGCGGCATCCCCGGGTTCGAGTCTTTGCGGCACATTCCCCGAAGCTGTGTCGTAGGCGCGCGCCGAAAACGTCGTACCAAAGCGAAATACCGGAATGTCGAAGGTGAATTCGAGGACCGTGCTGTCCCGGGTGACGGGGGCGAAACTGACAGCGAACCCATCCCGTCGCACGTAATCGATGTCGAAGGGGACCGCCGCACCATTGACCGTCATTTCGCGAATGTCCTCCACGATCGCGTTGGCATCGATCTCGAGACGGTCATACCCGCGCACGGCACCGTCGGCACGAAGCAAAACCGCGTAGCGGAAGGTAACTCGCTCTTCGGCACTGACCCGCCGTGGAAAGACCTCGGCACGCAATGTGTCACCCAGAGGCGGTTGCAGGTAGTCGAATTCAACCCAGTTCATCTGTCGTGTATCAAACAAGGCGCCCTCAATGTCGATCTGGAACTGCAGGTAACGTCGTTGGCCGGGGGCCGTGATCAGTTCGCCGTCCTCCGCGGCTTTCCACGGACTCCAGTTGTCCGCATCGTCGTAGATCAGACCGCGCTGGCGACGATTGAGATCGACCCAGGCGGGCTCGTCGATGATCTGGGTGTCACCGCTCCAGACGCCGACGCTGTCGAGAATTCGCGCCTCGAAAATCAGTGGCGTGTCGTCGGTGCCTGTGCGTACGCGAACCGTCGCGGCGGAGCGGATTTCGCGCCCAATGGCGACTTCCCGCCAGCGGATGGGGCCCAGTGTGGCCCGGTCCCCGAGGTCGATAAGGTCTGACAAGTATGTGGCACGCTGCAGAAATCCTGAGGCGTAGACTTCAATCTCGTCGATTTCCCAGGGTACCTGGGTCAACGATTTGAGCTTGATGAGCCGGGTGTACTGCTGCGGAATATCGATATCAACAATGGGGTTTTCGTTGGCCGAATTACGTGCCACGAGGATATCAGGTGACCGCTGGGAACTGGTCAGGGCCGGATTGACAAACAACTCGTAGCCTCGGAGGAAGTCGTTGTGAAACGGTGTCCGAGGGGTTTCGACGACAGTATTGCGCGGATAGAAGCGGACCCGATTGACGCCGATGGGGGTGGCAAAGTCGAGGATCACCCAGATGCCCTGTGGATTCAGAGGCACGACGATGGTAGGCTTGCGCTCGAAGGCGACATCGTGATTCCCGTTGACGATTTCAGCCAACTGGGCGCGGACGACCTTCTTCTCTTCCACAGAATTGGGCGACGTGATGGAGCCCGCTTCCGCCAGCACGCGATGGGCCACATTGACCTCTTGGTCAAATGCCACCGGGCTGATCCAGCCTCGGCGGAAGAGAAAATCGACAGCATCTTCCGGCGTGTTCGTGGTGTCCAGTTTTGGGCTGAAGAGCGTGCCGTTCAACTGCAGCGGGTCCGTCCCGCCGCCGCCGGTTCGCCAGGAGGCTTCGGTGCCGCCGACCCTCAGCGTCTGCACCTGTGCCTCTGCCCCGGCGCACAGGATGAGCATGGCGACGGCCAACACAGCGCCGGCGGTTCGGCGATGGACACTGTGATTTGGCCGACGCGTGGCGGGCACGTTTGGATATCTGGTGGTCACGATCAACGGAGCCCCGCATGGACGGTGAGGAAAAAGGCGCTGACTCGCTGCGACGTTCCCGCGTCGAAATGCTTGCGACCGATCTGCAGGCCGATGCGTGTCACCAGTTGATAGCCGAGGTAGGCGGATCGATTCGACAGTTGGGCGACACCTGTCCAGCTGCGATAGTCGTCGTCGATCTCTTCCAACTGGCCATCGAGTAGCCACAGCCGTGACAGTTCGAGACCGATCTGCAGTTCGGTATTGAACACCTGTCGGCCGTAGCGCGGGAAATATGTGACGGAGGCACTCTCTGCCAGCAGAGGCTGCGTCCAGATGAGAAAGACCATCTGCTCAAGTGTCGAACCGGTCGGAACGCGCAGGCTCGCCGGTCGATGCTCACGCCACTCGCTTTTCCATCTCGTTTCGAGCACCGACAAGCCAACAGGAACCCGCCATTCGGCACGGTCGATCCAACCACGGAAGCCGGAGGCGCGGCGCAATTCACGCTCCTGGATCGCCTGCGTTGCGTCGCGCTGACGCAGGAGTTGCCAGCGTCCCCGGTGTTCGACGCGCACGGCGTCGCCCAGGTGATGCTCCATATCGACATAGGCCGAGTGCATCCAGGCATCATCTGCGGCGATGGGATCTTCGATATCCCGCATGCGTCCCGCCGAGCCGAAGGGTTGCACCCACATACGCAGAGGATCGGCAATGTTGTCACGCACAAGAGCTGCGTGTTCGAAGAGTCTGAGACGATAGGAGGGCTGCGAGAGATCCCAGAGGGCCATGATGTAGTCAGCATCCGTACGGCCGTCGCCGGAAATCTGTCCGATCCTCTGGCGGCCTATCGTGATGTTGAGATCCGGCCCCAGAAAGGCCCGGCCATAGGTGTTGAAGCCCCGCTGGTCGGTGCGATAGGGATAGTCTGGCAGATTGTCGTTCTCAAAGCGATCGACCGTGCCATTGTAGTTCATGTCGATGCCCGGAAGAAATTCCGGCCGATCCGAGCGGAAGCGTAGAAATGGTTCCTCATAATCCGGGATGAGGTTCGCATTCTGGTTGTGGTCATTGAGGAAGTCCGCGTTCTCATCCAGCCCGGGCCAGGCGTTGTCGTTGTAACCGTGCAGCGACCGTTCCCATTCCGGCACACCGTTGGCATCATCGTCGTCTTCGACGAATTCGTAGCGGGATTGCGTCAGGTCGTCGTAGTGGATGGCGTTGAAACTCCCCATGAGCCAACTGCCTGTGTCATAGCCATCCGCCATCGAGAAAGCCTCTAGGTAGAGCTCCCAGGGATGCCATTCGTAGCGCGCCTGACCATAGGTTGCCAGGTCACGCTCGACGACGCTGTGATGGCTGTTGATGCCGGGATTGGGATACTGGCGATGGTGACGGCTGCTGACGAGTTCGCCCTGAAAGGAGAAACCATTCCAGTCCGTGACGTTCAGGTCGATGCCGATCACCTCGGTTGCCGTGGGCAAGCCATAGTCAACGGCGACAACGGTGGCGTTGCTGTTATCCTGCACGTTGCCTGTCGCCCGACGGACCGTGAGAAAGACGGGAGCAGCCCGGCGTTGCTCCCCATCTGTCTGCAGATTCGACGACGCCTCGATGTGGTAGTCATTGGCTACAGACAGTTCCACCTGGACCCGGCGCAGGTCCTCCGTCTCGATGCCATCTGCGTCGAGGTCGTCCAGATTCCACGCCAACACGATCGCCTCGGAGCCATCCGCCGCCAGCGCGCTGCCGCGGGCACTGCCACCCTCGATCGTAGGCAGAAAACCGATCTCCCGGCCGCGGATTTTCGTGCCTGCCGTGTCGGTCATAACAATGTCATAGTCGAAAAGCAGAGCCCCCGCGATGCCGTCCTCGGGTGAGTCATCACGAAGGCGGACCCAGATGGCCTCCAGATTCTTATTCTGGATCGTCAATAGAGACCCGCCAAAAGGGCCGCCAGCACCGAAGGTCTGCTGCGTGTTGCCGAAGTGCGCATTGACGTAGGTGGCCCCCAGGCTGATGCGGGGTGCGGCAGTCCACTCTGCGTGGCCGCCGAAAAGATTGACGAAATCTGTGCGCTCGGAGGGTAGCGCGGAGGAGAAGATCTGGTCGCGGTTCGGCATGGAAGGCCGGGCCAGGATCAGTGAGCCCTTCACATCATCGGTGGCGCCGTCGAGGCGCAGTCCATTGAAGTGGGGTTTGACGAACGTCAGGGGCGTGAAGACGGTTTCCAGTTGATCACCCAGCATGAGCCGCAGATCCAGGCCACCACTGCCTTCCGAGGCGACGACGAGATTGCGGAACAGGCCACCGTACTGGTTGCCCTTCCAGATTGAGCTGCCCTTGGATTCCGCCTGCTCCTGTTGCCACTCATAGAGCAGCCAGCCGCGCTCCACAGGATGGCCGAGTTGGTCATACCATACCAACCCCTCCAGTTCAGCCGATACGTATCGTCGGTAGGTGCCGAGGGCGTAGTTCGATTGGGAGTGGTACCATGTGGGATCGAAGGTGACCGGCAAGTGCCGGGGGACGTACCACTTGTGGACTTCGGGCGTGACCGCTTCCAGCTCAAAGCTCGGGGTGATTGCACTTTCTGCCAGTTGCTCGCGACCACCGTTCAGGCCCGTCGCGCCGGGTTGGGCCAGCGTCAGCGCGGGCAGGCTGAGGCCGGCAACCAGGACAAGGCGCCACAAGGGGAGGGGCAGCAGCGACATCAGTAGATCACCGAAATCGTTGTGATCGCTGTCGAACCGGCATTGTCCGCGTCCGTCGGCACGTCAACCCGCAGCAGGTAGATCCCGGGAACGACGAGACGTCCATCCTCTCCACGGCCATCCCAGGTGATGCTGTGGCGGCCACTTGGCGCCTCCGGGGTGAAGCTCAATTCACGTACCCTGCGGCCACTCAGGTCGTGGATGCCGACCTGCAGCGGCTTCTGTCCCTCCAGCTGAAATACGGTGACCGTAATTTCGGCGGTGTCATTCACGCCATCGGCATTTGGTGTGAGTATCGGCGTACTGATCTCGAGGGGAGCCAGCAGCGGCAGACCCTCAAGCTCCGATACGACGATCAGCTGGTTGCTCGATACCAGTGAGGTCGCATCTCCCATATCGACCAGCTGGACCATATCATTGTCGCCCACCAGCTCCAGGGAAAAAGTCGTACTGGGCAGGAATACGGACGTGCGGAAGCGGAACTCCAATACCTCTCCTGCCGGCTGGAGTCCTGCTGGCAGCAGGAAGGAGATGCCCCCGTCGAAGGGCCTGACATCTACGGCGCCCGGAACCAGGATTTCACCCTGCCCGAAACGCAGTTCGTCATCGGAGCCGATTCTGAGCCCCTGGACCTCCATGGGCGCAGACGCGCTGGAGCGCAGACGGATCTGCTCGAATCCAGGGTCCTGCGGCTGACGCTCGATTCGCAGGTAGAGGGTGAAATCCCGTTCGATCCCGGGATCGACGCGACGAATGGGTGTGACTTCAGCCACAGCGATATTTACCAACGGGGGTGCCAGCCCCAGGCTGAGCCGTCCAATGGTTGATGACCGCAGGGGCTGAAACGTGCGCAGGCGGGCCTGCACGAGAGCCATGCGCCGCGGGGAAGGGCTCTGGAAGAGCGATCCGGACGCCAGATAAGGAGATGTCCAAGGGCTCCAATCGGGACCCGGGACCTCCTCGACATAAACCGGGCCCTGTTGTTCCGCAGGCAGCCTCTCCCACAAAGCTCCTGAGATTTCTCCGCCCGCGAGATTCGTGTAGTGGGGGATCTGGATCACTTCGTCGCCGGAACGCGTTCGGATTTCCAGTGACGTTCCCGCGGGGACCTGGCCCTGCCAATCGACAGTGGTGACGATCTGCCGGCCATCGAACTTGATCAAGGGGGATGTCAGGATCACATCCGACACGAAGCCCTCGCCGTAGGCCTGTATCTCACCCAGCTTGCCTGACAGACGGGCATCATTGAGCAGGTTCAGGCGGCGCAATTCAATCAGGCGCACAGGCCTTGGTGTGAACGTCTCTTCCACCTCGAGGTAACGTTCGGCATTGATGCGCTCGTCAAAGGTGGTCCAGAGGAAGCCCCCCTCGGCATTGAGGGTGCCGTCGGACAAGCGAAGCTGATAGGACGTCAGGGGCGTGAGGTCGGTGAGCAGGCGAATCCGCTCGAGCCAGAAGCGCCCACCGAGGTCGATGCGCAACTGATCTCGATCACGGAAGGGGTCATACTCACGCAGCGTAATACCCGTACGCAAGAGCCCGTCGGTGACAAAGCGCAGCACGAGATCATCAAAAAAGCCTCCAGTCTGCTGCAGGACACGTTGCGTCAGGGCGATGACGTTGTCACCGGTACTGAGGACCTCGACCTCGGCCAGGCGCGGCCGTTCGCGGCGATAGAAACGCACGGGTCCCTGTTGCTCGGGCACCAGCTGCAGATAACTGTCCCGCTCTACCGGGATCTCGCGCCCGATCACGGTGACCCTGAAGTAGTCGATGGCCCCCTGGTCTTCCGGCGCAAGACGCACATACTCGGCTTCTTCCACTTCTTCCGCCCGCGGACCATCGGTGGCCAGCATGTCGATGCGCACGAACTGCACGGGCTCGCCTTCGACGCCCGCTGGCACGGGGCGCCGTGGCGCCAGGTCGAAGAAGAACTCCCGCTGCTTCTTGTTGGGCGTCGCGATCTGTCCGGCGCGCTGGAAGCGCAGTGCACGCAGTCTGCCAAAGGACTCCGTGCCGTCGGAGACGAGGACGCGGAACATCAGGAAAGGGTCGCCCGTATCGGCAAAGCGCACACGAATGCGGCGAGCGATCACGGTGCGTCCCAGATCAATCTCTACCCAGGCGTTATCAACAAACTCGGTATCCGGCTCCCACCAGGTCTCGAGATCACCATCAGCGACAAACAGGGCCGTGAGTGAATCAGCGACATTGCCGAAGCCTGAGACGCCGCCGATCGTCGTATCGCTGCCGGAGATGTTGACGAACTCGCTGGCATTGGCGACGGCATCGATATCGGCGCGGATGAAGCGGGGCCGCACCGTGCCGTCCGGATCCACGACACGAGTGCCATCGCCGGCATCCCACGCGCGCCAGTGGCTGGCATCCTCGATGACAACGATACTGGGTTCGACGCGGTAGCCGACCTCCTCACGCACGAGATTCTGCGGTTGGCCAAGGGCGCTGCCGACGCTGAGGAGCAACCACATCGGCGTAAGAAGTCGTCTCAATAGACGACTCCCAACACACCTTGACGGGTGACGGTGCCGCTGTCGCCGTTCAGCGAGACGCGATACAGATAGCTACCTGGCGCCACGAGCAGGCCCGCCTCGTCGGTTCCATCCCAGACGGCGGCATGGTGGCCATCTCCCAGTTCCTCGTTGATGAGCAATCTCAGTCGGCGGCCACCGAGGTCGAAGATCTCCACGCTTGCCCTTGTCGGACGCGTGAGCTTGAACAGGTCGAAGGCAATGGTCGTGACATCATTGAAGGTATCGCCATTCGGCGTCAGGACCGTCGTTGAGGGCGTCACGTTGCCAACAACCTGAAGTTCATTGCCTGCGGCAATACGAACCACCAATTCCCCCCCGGGGAACTCGGCGTCCACATCTCCCGCCTCGGCTGTCTGGTACACGGATTCGAGTCTGCCGTTGGCAATGCGCTGCTCAGTGACGCGGGTCTCGAAACGTGTCGCATCGCGGAATATGGAGGCGTGGAAGACAACCTGTACAAAGGTGCCGTCCTGGTCGATGCGTCGTCCGAAGAAGATCGTGAAGCCGTCGCCGGCACGAATGCTGGCGGAATAGGGGACGGCGATGTCATCGATCAGAACGCGGTCGATGGCTCTGACGCTGGCTCCGGTGAGGACCTCCAGCTGGCGGAATCCAGTGGCAACGGTGCGGTTGTTGGTGATCATGTGAGATAGGACGGACAGGGTGAATTCCTGCTCCTGCCCAGGCACCACTTCACGCGGGTAGACCTCGGCCTGCAGACGTTCGACAAGGGCCGGCTCGGCATATTCGAGAATCAGTCGACGGATGATCGTGCCTGGCTCGGAGAAGCGGAGGCGGAACTGTACATAGCGGTGTAATGCCGTCGAGCGTATGACGCCAGCAGATACGGTCGACCACAAGGACCATTCCGGGTTCGGCTGCACCGGGCCCTGCTCCTCTTCGGGCAGAGCGCCCCAGACGCCGGAGGAGACCAGGGTGACATCGTCGCCAACGCCGGTGAAACGGTAGTGGAGAATGGGGGTGCGATCCGGTCCTGTCCGCGTCTGCATAACGACGGGCAGGTTGCTGATGTCGCCGCCTTCGTAACGGACCTTGCCCCAGACGGGGAATGGGTTGCGCGCCGGGAGGGGAGTGCTCTGAAATACCCCCACAGGGAGGGTGCCATCACCGTAGATCTCGATTTCGGCCAGTTCCCAGGGCTGCACAGCTTCGGTGGCAATCATTACATAACGAGCCTCACGACTGGAGAAAATCCGATCGACGACGGGCTCGGCGTTAGGCAGAATGGAGCTGAAATTCAACTGTGAGATCCCGGTAAAGGGACCGGCAAGGCCGCCATTGGTGTTGAGCACGCCATCGGCATCGGAGGTCCCCACGACGAACTGCTGGGGAAAGCGGATCCGGTGTGCGTCATCGAGCCGTGGGTGCAGGCGGATGCGATTGATGGAGAAACTCGCCCCCAGATCAACAACCATTCTTACGGCGCGCGGTACGCCGGTTTCGCCGGCATGGTCGGGATCAAAGGCAGTTGCGCCATCGCCGTCGACAAGATACTCGAGTCCAGGCAGGGAACCCACGACTTCGACGAGAGAGTCCTCTTCAACCACCGAGTAGCTGGCAAAAATCCGCCCACCGCGGCGCAGGACACCGGCGGACAGGTTGTCACCGGCGGCCACGTCCCATTTGAACAGACTGTCATAGGTAACGGTGACTCGATCGATACTGCCCCAATCGGCGACGTTGCGCCAGCCGAAGAGATTGCCAGCGCCCTGTCCCACAACCAGGCTGTCGATCGCGTCGGCGCCAGAAAAAGTTGCCAACAGGATCAGGGATACGAGCGCGGCGGCCCTGAGAGCGGTCGTTCGAGTTGATCCGGTGTACGTTGACAAGGGAACCGATCGATTCAAGGAGGGCCCGGCACGGTAATGATGCAGATGCATGTGGCGCCCTGACGGCTAGTGTTTGGGGCCCATCCAGCGTGTCAGTGATCGTCACGCGCACAGCGAAAGCCGCCGTAATTGTGCCGCGTCTCCGGGGTATGGTGGCCACGGTACACGGTGCGCAACATGAAGGGGTAACTGATCCACGACCCACCCCGAAGCACGCGCTCATCACCGGCCGCGGGGCCTGTGGGGTTGTTGCGAGGGCTGTCTGCATAGAAGTACCCATAGTACCGGTCCTTCGTCCACTCCCAGGCATTGCCCGCCATATCCAGAGCGCCTATCGGTGAGACACCCTGAGGGAAGCTACCGACCGATGCGGTGTTGCGGTAGCCATCGTGAGCACTCTCGTGACAGCAGTTCTCAGCGCCGGCATTGGCCATCGGTACAGGAATATGTGTGCCAGACTCACCCCACGGGTAGGTCCGCTGGTCGGTTCCCCGGGCGGCCCGCTCCCATTCAGCCTCGGTAGGGAGACGCTTGCCGGCCCACCTGCAATACGCGTCGGCGTCATCCCAGGCCATCTGCACCACGGGATGGTCAAGGCGACCTGTCAGTTCGCTTCCGGCGCCCGAGGGTCGCCACCAGGAAGCCCCTTCCACTGTGTGATAGCCACCATCGAGGTAGATCACCGACTCTCCCTCCCGCTCTGCCAGGGTCTGGAAGCCCGTGCTCTGCACAAAGCGCTGAAAGCAGCGATTCGTCGTCTCGTATCTGTCGATCCAATAGGCGTCGAGGGTCACGACGTGGACCGGACCCTCCTGACTGTCGCCTGCGTCCGTACCCATGCTGAAGTCACCGGCGGCTACCCGAATCATGTCGTGCCCGGTCGGTACCGAGGGTTCCGCCGAAACCAGGACGCGGATCGCACAGATGTCGAACAGCTCCGGGGAGATGTCTGCCCCCATGTACCAGACTATGTGTCCGTCGCCAGCGGCGGTACGGCCTACGTCCCCGGCGACGCTGATCACCGGCAGATCCCAGGTCGTGCCGCCGTCGGCTGAGGCCTCGATCACGACCCACCCCGAGTCGGGGGCAGTGACTTGAGGCAACCGATCGGCTCCCCAGGAGTAGGCTTCCCAGGAGTAATGGACATCGACCCAGGGCGTGCCCGGACGCCGACCAGAGCGAACGTCGGCAAGTTCGGTGGCAGCCTGGCTTGCGATGCTCATCCACAGGGAGCAGAAGGTGATCAGCAGCAGGTCTCGCCTCATTGGTGCCGCCGCCAGGTGACCAATAGAACCGCCAGCAGCACTGCGAGCGAACCGGGAATGAGCCACGCTGCCAGGCCCGAGGAACGCACATCCGGCAGCGACTCGATTGAGACCGACGCCAGACCAGCATCCGTGAGCAGCCAGATATCGCCACGATCGTCAGCGAGGATCTGCCGGACAACATTGCTCGGCAGTCCGTGGCTGGTGCTCAAATGGTGAAACGTCGTGCCATCATAACGCGCGGCGCCGCCGCCAAACGTGCCGACCCATACGCCGCCACGGCTGTCACAGTGGACTGACCAGACGACATTGGAGGGCAACCCCTCAGCTCTGCCATAGTGATGCCAGGCATTCCCCCGCCATTGGGCCAGGCCACCACTGGTCCCGACCCAGATGCTTCCCTGCGCATCGATGGCGATATCACGCACGCTGGCATCCGGTAGCTGGGCCGTGTGGTGGGTCGCCGCAAAGGCGCTGTTGTATTCGATCAATCCGTCTGGCCCCCCCGCCCATATGTGCCCCTTGCCGTCCACCGCGATGGCACGCACGGCACCTCCCGAGGACAGTTGTACCGGTTTCAGGGCCACAGATCCAGGGCCCGCCGCTTCAAACCGAGTCAACCCGGCACGGTTGCCGATCCAGAGCCGATTTTCCCGGTCCGTGGCAAGACTGTAGACAGGTGGCTCGATTTCTGGCTCCGGGAGAAACTGCCCGTCGGCGTAGCGGACGAGCCCCGCCTCTGTCGCAAGCCAGAGGTCGCCATTCCGGGGGAGCAGATCGAGGATGTCGGCATCCGGCAGTTTCCGGTCGGGGGCGTAGCGGCGCACATCGGTATCGGTGGCGATCCGCAGGAGTCCACCCCCTCCGGGAGAGCCAACCCAAAGGATCTCGCCATCAACACTGAGGGGGCCAAGGCCGCCGGCTGCTTGCACCTCAGCATGTTCAAAGGCTTCACAGGCGCTGCTACAGCGGAACAGAGCGCCATCGGCCGTGACCCAGGTATTGCCTGCAGCATCGCCTGCCACTCCGTGAACCTGAGCCATTGACCGGATGCCGGCTAGTCGCTGGCACCCGACCTGGCTGCAACGCCACAGGCCATCACCCCACGTGCCGACGACGACCTCGTCGCCCTGAGGCAGAAGAGCGACCACACTTGCCTCCGGGCCACCAATGGCGCGCAACTCATCACCCACAAGCAATCGCAGGCCATGGCCGCTGCCAAGCCATATGCGCTCCGCAGGCCCTGCGGCGAGCGTGACCACACCCCCAGGGACTTCGGCGACATGTCTCCAGTGGTCATTTTCACACACCCAGAGCGCGTCCCCACCGGCCCAGAGCGAGCCACTGGCTGAATACTGCAGTGCCGTGGCGAATCGGGGCCCGGACTCGGGGTGCAGGTCGGCGCCACAGGCTGGCACACGACCGGGGGTGGCAGTTGCGATCCGTGTGCCGCGGACGGCAAGGGCGCTGACCGGCGTGTCCAGGCCCACTGCGGCCAGGTCAGAAGTGGGAGTGAAGCCGTCGGGGCCCGAACGGGCCAAGCCCCGCCAGGTGCCGGCGATGGGGGAGCCCCCATCCGAAGCGGAGACGGCCAACATGGTAATGCGGGTATCGGGAAGTCCGGATCGGGGACCAAACCAGGTGGGAACTCCCGGACCCAGGCGCCCGATGCCGGTGGGGGTGCCGAACCAGGTCGTACCATCGCTGGCCGAGACCGTGCCAACCCGACCGTCGATCATCCATCCTGTATCCGCGGCAATCTGGTGTTCCGCGGTGCCCGCAGAGGTCCACCGGACCAATTCGCCATGCGCGGCGACCCAGAGCCCACCTGACCCATCCGCGCTCGCTCGCACAGGATGTTGCTGAAGAGATGTGGCCCTGGCTGCAAGCAGTGCCAGACTGCCTTTGGGCCAATCTCCGGAAACCGGGGTGTCGGCGCTGGCCGCATGGCCGAGGATCATGGCCAGAACCAGTAGAATCATCAGGATCCGGGCTCGTGCAATGCCCCGGCGGTCAGACGCCCAAGAAGGCCTCCGACGAGGCTCGCCTCGCAGGCGCAGGCGCAGGGGGCGCTGGCGTCCCGCGAACCTGGGGCGTATAATCACCCCGTGCTGTTTGTGGCTGGTCAAAAAAAAACTTGGATTCCTTGTCTGCAGTTCGTTAATTAGCGCTCGTTACCCACCTAAGGTGCCTTGGGAGTGTGCTTGATGCAAAACAGGTTCAGGCGTCATACCAACGTCGAGTTGCCACCGACGTTTTCTGGGTGCACGAAGCATAACCCCGCGACTGACGGACGTAAAACCAGTATTTGACCAGCAACTACCACCGCGCAGGATTTATCTGCTAGCCGAACAACCCACCCACACGTCTTACAGGAGGAGTTTTCTCATGAGACGATTTGCCATTCTCGCTCTGGTCGCCGCAATGATTTGCGGCGTGACGAGCGCTGCCAGCGCCCATATCGGCGGCCTGGTGTTTCCGATCTACGAAGTTCCGACCGGCGATCTGCCTGACCTTCGTGACGGCTCGCTCGAGGATTGGGAGGATGTTCTTCCCGGTACGTCCCTCGATCACAACTCGTTTGCTCCGTTGAACGTTTCCGACGGTGCTGGTATCAATCCTGAGGATCTGGCCTACCGCGTCTTCCTGACGTGGCACAGTGCCTCCCAGACCCTCGCCGCAGCCATTGAGCGCGTAGACGATGTCTATGTCAACACGTACGAAGGCGGCGACCTCACCGGTCTCTGGCGTTTCGACTCGATCGAGTTCATGGTCGATGGCGATCACACCGGTGGTTCGTACAACGGTTTCTCGGCCGACGAGTACACCGCGGACGAGATCAAGCTGCTCAGCAACTTCCAGGCGCAGCAGTATGTCGCCGTTGCCGAGTCTCCCGATGGCCGCACCATGGGTTATCAGGGTTCGGGCCAGGGCTGGGTTACACTGCCCCCGTACGGCGATGCAGGTGGTTTCTCGGTCGGTGAGTCACCGAACACGTCCGTAATCGAGTTGATGGTCACGGCTTGGGACGAGTTGAACTGGCAGGGTCCTGAGTTGTCCCGACGTTCGTCTTTGGTTGGCGGCGGCACCATCGGCTTCCAGTTCTCGATTCCTGATTTCGACACCGAGGCTGGCGCCTACCACGGTTTCCACACGTTGTCCGGTCAGCCGAACACGTGGCGTCTTGCTGAGAACTTCGTCGATGGTGAGCTCGTACCGTGCAACACGGGCGATTGCGGCTCGGCTCCGACGCAGACTGCAGTTTCCGCAGACAGCTGGGGTCGCATCAAGGCCACCTTCCGCTAGTTTGGAAGCAGACTTCGGTGTTGCTCAACAGTCCCACAAGGGCTCAGGGCGCGAAGTCTCTGGTTCACCCGGCAGTATGTATTGTTTCGAAAGAAGGGGGGGGACTTTCCCCCCCCCTTCTTTCGTTGCTCACACAAGCGGGTCGCGTGCGCCGGTGCAGGCTTTTTCCCGGTTGACGCAGGTAAGCCGCCAGAGGAGGAGTTGCACGAGATGCCAATCTGCGAGTGTCCGGTCCATGATCACGGTCGAGACGTCTCTCTGTTTGATCCATGGATCCGAGGCATCCTTTCCTGGATCGGCGTAGGCACTTCTCTTGCAGGCTTGTTGGCCAGTGTGCCAGCTTTTGGTCAACTCAGTACAATAGAGATCCCCGGTGACATCACCTGGAAAGAGGCCCAGCAGGCTCCTTTCAACGCCGTGAACTTCTTCGAAAGTGTCGATTTCAAGATCGATGCCGGCATCGCCCCTCTGGACACGACCCATTGGGTTGGCCTGCCGGACATTCCGGCAGCAATTCAGGTTGCCGAAGATTTCAACTTTTTCGATCGGCAGGTCTTTGACACCTTCACTCGGCATGTATCAAGGGACAGTGTTTTTGCCACGACTGCTGTCGTCGATGCGGCAGGGACGATACTGATCACCGAGGGGGCCCTGCTGTTGACGCCCCACGCAAACTTCCCGTACAAAGTCGCCGAAATCCGCCAGTTCCGGGCAGCGGGCATTGATAGCCTGAAGGCCATGGTCAATCTGGGGCACGCCGTCCTGTGGCCGCGAGATCCCCAGGTTCGCTTTGAAAACTGGCTGCGTTCGCCGACCATCTACGAGCGGCAACTGAACAATCGACAGAAGCGCGACCTGCTCGAGGCGCTCATCGACGAAGATGCAATCAATTCATTTCGACGAGTTGATGGACAGAACCGACCAGTAGAAAAGCGTGCCGTCGTTGTCATCATGGACCTTACGCGGCCTTTTCCTGTGGGCATGGTTCGGTTTTATCCGCGACCTGAGGACAACCCGATTCCCATTGCCGCCTATCAACTGGAAGTTCACGATGGCGTCACGTTCAAGCGCGGCACATCCGAAGAAGTCGTTCAGGCTCGCGTCGGCACCGCTGCCGCTTCTACGACTACGATTACCGAAGGTGGCCAACCGGTTTTCCGCCAGCTGCTGATCTCGCAGAGCAACACCAGCGACACGGTTGCCACGATCCTTGAGCCTCCGACGAACATGCAACAGTTCAAGTTCCGCTCGCTCACCGGTATCGATTTTGATATCGCCGAGTTTGAGGTGTTCAACGAGGGCTTTCCCCCGAGGGCAGTGTTCCTCGGAAAGCCCTTGCCGCTCGATCCCGGCGGGATTGGTGCCATGCAGAGCTATCTGAGTGGTGATCTGTCGCGTCGGGCTGCA